>JAQTVS010000227.1 GCA_028706735.1 Thiomonas sp. | reverse complement strand
GAGGCCAGCCCCGGCAGATTGGCCAGCAGGGTGCGGGCGGCGGCCTCGGTCTTGCCGTAGGTTTGGATCAGGCTTTGCAATTGCTGGCGCGCCTGCGGGTCGGACAGGGCGGTGAGTTGCAGGTCGGCATTGCCATTCAGCAGACCTTTGCTCAGTTCATTGAACGTGCTCAAGTCCTTGCCCAGCGTAAACACTGCTTCGGGACGCACGCCTTGGAACGATAGGAACGCATTGGCCGACTTATCGATGCGCTGCGTCAGCATGGTGAGCTGGCTGGCCGCGTTGATATTGCTCGACGAGGACTTTTGCTGCAGCAACAGCGAGGTCAGGGTTTGCGCGCTGTCGAGCAGGGCGTCGGTCTGGTGGTTGATGTCGTTGAGCTGCTGCGCTGTGGTGGTCAGAACCCTTTCCTGTTTGAGCAGCAGATCCGCATTTTTCAGGCTGGTGTCTGTTTCCGTTTTGATCTTCGCGAGCAGAGCCTGAGCGCCAGACGGCGGCGCGGTTTGCAGGAGAACATTCGTCTCGGATTTGAGGGCGTCGACGCTGGAGCGCACGGTGGCGAAGGCGTCCGGATTGCCGAGCAAGGCCGCGTTCATCGACCGCGCCAGCCGTTGGGACTGGGTGAGGGCTCCGCCTGAAGATTCCAGGAGTTGGGCCGAGTCGGACGTTCCGCGCAGCACCACAATGAGGGTCAGGCCAAGCAGCACTAGCGAGATGATGAGCAGCATGCCGAAAAAACGCTGCTGCTGCGCCAGCAGCATGCGGCTGATCATGGGCAGGCGCAGGATCAGCGGCCTGTTGCCTTGCGCTTGTTGCAGCGCATTGGCGGGGTCGTTGATGCTGAAGTCGATCTGCAGGGTTTCCTGTCCCGACCGGCCATACCCCGTGGGGGCGATTTCGGTGTCGGTTTGAGATTCTTTGTTTTTCGTTCCGAACAGGGACGAGAGTAAGGACATGACCGCTCCGTAAGACGTAAAAGGCGTTGAAGATAAATCCGGCGTGCTGTGGGCTTATCGGGAAATGCTGCAGTGCAAATTATGTCGGCCGATCAACTCAGACGACGTTCAGGAATTGTTCGTTTTCAGCCAGGGCCAGCAGGTCCACTTCGCGCCAGAGATTCTGGTCATCGTCGCGGAACGCAGCGCCCAGCCAAGTGTGGGTCAGATCGCTGCTGATGCTGTGGTCGATTCGCAGTTGATCCGGATTGCGCAGGCCGACGAGCTGATCGACCAGCAAGGCGGTGTTCAGATCCAGGGCCGCAGCGAACTGGATCAGGCGCGCTTGCGGAGTGGGCGCCGCAGAACTGCCGCTGGCTCCAGGTTCAATGAACCGGCCTAGATGCACCACGCCGCAGACCTGTCCGCGCAGGCTGACGAGGCCAAGAAACCAGGGGCGCGCATGCGGCAGTGGCGCGCAATGCTGCATCGGGGAGATCTCTCCAGAAAACTCCAGCGGGAGCAGCAAACGCTGCTGGCCTGCCATCACCGCCAGCCAGCGGGACGGCGACTGCCCGCTTTGCGCCGCGTTCAGGCGTTGCGCGAGGTGGGTCTGGAATTCGCGGAGCGAGGCTCTGGACATGGGTGCGGTGGGCGGGATTTTGGAGGAGCCAGGCAGCGCGCCGCGTCAGGCGATGGCGCGGATTTTTTCGAGCAGTTCGGTGGCGTTGACCGGCTTGATGACATAGTCCGATGCGCCCTGGCGCATGGCCCAGACCTTGTCGGTCTCAAGTCTTTTGCTGGTGCACATGATGACCGGAATGCCGGAGAGGGCCGGATCGCGGGTGATCTGCCGCGTGAGCTGGAAACCGTTCTGCCCCGGCATGACCACGTCCATCAGAATGAGATCGGGTTTGGTGGCGGCCAGCAGGGCCAGCGCCTGCTCCCCGTTTTCCGCCGTGTTCACGGCATAGCCGTGCTTGGTGAGCAGATCGGACAGGAAGTAGAGCTCGGTCTTGGAGTCGTCGACGATGAGAATGTTGTGAACTGGCATGGCTGTCAGAAAAGAGATTGGGTCAGATGCTCGGCAGCGCGACGTTCAGGTGGCGCTTGACCGCGTCGAGCAACTGATCTTTGGTGAAGGGCTTGGTCAGATAGTCTTGCGCGCCCACCATGCGGCCGCGCGCCTTGTCGAACACGCCGTCCTTGCTCGAGAGCATGACGATGGGAGTCGGAGCGAACTTGCCGCTGCGGCGGATGACCGCAACGGTCTGGTAACCGTCGAGGCGGGGCATCAGGATGTCGCAGAAGATCAGGTCGGGATGGTGATCGTTGACTTTGGACAAGGCGTCGAAACCATCGTCTGCGAGCAGCACCTCGTAACCCGCCTGCTTGAGAAAAATCTCGGCGCTGCGGCGGATGGTGTTGCTGTCATCGATGACCAACACTTTGAATGGGCTGGTAGGCGCAACCATGCACATCCTTTGCAAAGGTGGAGAAGTGAAACCGAAGTGAAGCCGTGTTGAAACTGAAGTGATGACTTGCCGTTCCCGATTAAACCGGCACCATCTCAAAATCTTCTTTGCGCGCACCGCACTCTGGGCAGGTCCAGTTCATTGGAACGTCAGCCCAGCGTGTTCCTGGTGCGATGCCGCTATCTGGATGGCCCTCGGCTTCAGAGTAAATGAAGCCGCAAATCAGGCACATCCAATTGTTAAGTTCTAGTTTGTCCACAGCGTATCGGGGTCGGAGTGAAGATTCAACGATTCTATGAGCCGCTGTTGCATTTTGACCCACAGGCAATGCCCCGGGAACAACACCCTGTCACAGATCAAGGATGCCGGTGCGCGACGCTTGCGCCGTGCTGCAGTCGCACTACTATGCCCGCATGATGAATGAATCCACTGAATCCCCTCCCGCCGTGATGTTCTTCAACGCGGCCGATCCCAGCGGCAGCGCCGGGCTGGCCGCCGATCTGGCATCGTGCTCCGCCGTCGGCTGCCATCCCCTGCCGGTCACCACCGCGCTGTGGGTGCGCGACACCGCGGAAATTTTCGACACCATTGAAATCGAAGCGGATGCCGTGGTGGAGCAGGCCCGCGCGGTGCTCGAAGATGTCGAGATTTCCGCCTGGAAGGTGGGTTTTCTCGGGACGGTCGACGTGGTGAACGCCGTGGCCGAACTGCTGGCTGACTACAGCCAGGTGCCGCTCGTCACCTACGCGAGCAACTTCCATGTGCTCGACGAGGCGCAGGCCGACGACTACATCAAGGCCATGCAAGACCTCATCTTGCCGCAAACCCGTGTGCTGACCGGCAACCAGAGCGCGCTCACGCAGTTGCTGCTGCCCGAGTGGGACGGCGAAACCCCGCCGACGCTGGAGGCCCTGATGCACAAGGCGCAGCAACTCGGCGTGCAATACCTGCTCGTCACCGGCATGCTGGCCGCCGAAGGCAAGGTGGAGAACGTGCTGATGAGCCCGCGCCGCGTGCTGCTGCGAGAAAGCTTCGAGCTGTTTGAAGCCGGTTTTACCGGCGCAGGGGACACGCTCTCGGCGGTGCTCACCGCCATTCTGGCCAACGGCGCCAAGCTCGATCAGGCCGTGCATGAGGCCATCGAATACCTCGATCACTGCCTGGACTTCGGCTACCGCCCCGGCATGGGGCAGGTCATCCCGGATCGGTTTTTCTGGGCGCAGCCGACCGAAGACGATGATGAGATTCCGGGCGAACCGGGAACGCCGACCTTGCAATGATGTCCGCCTAAATCTGTCGCCGCACAGACCCCGCATCGCCCTGCCTGCCGGGGCGATGTCCATTTGAGAGCCACGATGTCCGCCACTAACCAGCAACTCTTCGATCGCGCCCAGCGCATCATTCCCGGCGGGGTCAACTCGCCGGTGCGCGCATTCCGCCAGGTCGGCGGCGTGCCGCGCTTCATCGACCGTGCCGAAGGCCCCTACATGATCGACGCCGAAGGCGCGCGCTTCATCGACTACATCGGCTCCTGGGGGCCGATGATTGCCGGGCACGCCCACCCTGAGGTCGTCGAGGCGGTGCAGCGCGCCGCCACCCGCTCGCTGAGCTTCGGCGCGCCCACCGCCGACGAGATCGACATGGCCGAAGCCATCTGCAAGCTCATGCCCGCGGCGGAAATGGTGCGGCTGGTGTCCAGCGGCACCGAGGCCGGCATGAGCGCCATCCGTCTGGCGCGGGGCTTTACCGGGCGAGACGCCATTGTCAAGTTCGAGGGCTGTTATCACGGCCATGCAGACAGTCTGCTGGTCAAGGCCGGCTCGGGCTTGCTGACCTTTGGCAATCCCAGCTCCGCCGGGGTGCCTGCCGATCTGGCCAAGCACACGCTGGTGCTGGAGTTCAACAACATCGCCCAGATCGAGGAATTGTTTGCCCGGCAGGGACACGAAATTGCCTGCGTGATGGTGGAACCCATCGCCGGCAATATGAATTTCATCCGAGGCGCTTCGGCCTGGCATCAGCGCCTGCGCGAGCTCTGCACCGAGCATGGCGCGCTGCTGGTGTGGGACGAGGTGATGACCGGTTTTCGCGTCGCGCTGGGCGGTGCGCAGCAGGTGTACGGCATCCGGCCTGACCTCGTGGTGATGGGCAAGGTGATCGGCGGCGGCATGCCGCTGGCGGCGTTTGGCGGCCGCGCCGATGTGATGCACAAGCTCTCGCCGCTGGGCGCGGTCTATCAGGCCGGCACCCTGTCCGGCAACCCGGTGGCCGTGGCCGCGGGCATGGCGCAGCTGCGCCTGATCCAGCAACCCGGTTTTTATCAGCGACTCAGCGCCGCGACGCAAACGCTGATGCGCGGCCTGGACGCCGCGGCGGCCCGGCACGGCGTGACTTTCCGCACCGACAGCGAAGGCGGCATGTTCGGCTTCTATTTCTCAGCCGACCTGCCGCGCAACTATCCCGATATGGCGACTGCCGACGTCGAGGTGTTCAAGCGCTTCTTCCACGCCATGCTGAACCGCGGCGTGTACCTGGCGCCCAGCATGTACGAAGCAGGTTTCGTCTCCGCCGCGCACGACGACGCGGTGATAGCCGCCACCCTGCAGGCCGCCGACGGCGCGTTTGCGGAACTCGCCAGGCGCTGAAACGCACCCGGGAACACGCCGGGCCGCCCCTCGGGGGGCAGCGCAGGCGAAGCCGGAGCGTGGGGGGCAACGGGAACACGCCGGGCCGCCCCAAGTGTTCCCAGCCCCCTCGGGGGGGCAGCGCAGGCGAAGCTGGAGCGTGGGGGCAACGGGAACACGCAGGGCCGCCCCAAGTGTTCCCAGCCCCCTCGGGGGGCAGCGCAGGCGAAGCCGGAGCGTGGGGGCAACGGGAACACGCAGGGCCGCCCCAAGTGTTCCCAGCCCCCTCGGGGGGCAGCGCAGGCGAAG
>JAQTVS010000226.1 GCA_028706735.1 Thiomonas sp. | reverse complement strand
GATCGGCCGGGGGCACAATGCGGGGCTTGTTGGTCAACATGGCGCCGATTCTAGGAGCCTGTCGGGCTTTGGTCGTCGAAAGCGTTCTCGGAGAGCGGCGTAGCCAAAATGGGGCCCAGCGAGGACAGTTTTTGCCGGATTTGCAGATCCATAGCCCCGCTATGGGACAAAAAGACGGTGAAAAATGGACTGCTGCGACCCATTTGCAGCCGACGATTCCCAAGCCCGACAGGCTCCTAGGCCGCTTGTCTGACCCTCCAAAGTTCCCTGAAAAACACAGCTGCAGATGCCGCCGTTCACTCATGTCCACCCCATCCCCTGACCTCCTGATCTGCGGCGGCGGCATTGCCGGCAAGGCCTGCGCCCTGGCTCTGGCCCAGACCGGGCTGAACCTCACACTGCTGGGCGCCCGCCCCGTCGCCCAGGCCTTGCCGCCAGAGCATTACACCCAGCGCCTGTACGCGCTCAATGCGGCCTCCCGGCAATTGCTCGATCAGTTGCGCGTGTGGCCACACATGCCGCCAGAGCGCATCCAGCCGGTGCAGGCCATGCACATCCGCGCTGATGGCGCGCAGCTCGCGTTCCAGGCGCAGGACGCCCGGGCCGACACGCTGGCCTGGATTGTCGAGTCCGACGCCATCGAAATTGCCCTCGATCTGGCGCTGCGCTTCGAGCGCCGGGTGCAGATCGACCCCGCGCAAGCCGCCCGCCTGCAGCACCTGCCCGGCGGGGCAGGCTGGCAGGTGCAGACGGACGACGGCCGCGCCCTGCAGGCGGCGCTGCTCATCGGCGCGGACGGCGAACACAGCCTGGTGCGCAAGGCCTCCGGCATCCCCATGGACGTGCACGACTATATGCAGCGCGGCGTGGTGGCCAATTTCGTCTGCGCCGGGCCGCACGAGGGCATCGCCTTCCAGACCTTCGCCGATGGTGGCGTGATCGCCCTGTTGCCGCTGGCCCCGATGCAAGGCCAGAACATGGTGTCGCTGGTGTGGTCTGCCCCCGAGCTGCTTGCACAAGAGTTGCTCGCCCTGCCGCCAGACGCGCTGGCGCAGCGCGTCGATGCCCATCTGCCCGCCCTGCACGCGCAGCATCTGGGGCCGCTGCAGGCCGCAGGCAACGCCGCCGCCTGGCGTCTGCAGCGCCAGCTTGCCCGCCGCACCGTGGCGCCGGATCTGGTGCTGCTGGGCGATGCCGCGCACCGCGTCCACCCCCTCGCCGGGCAGGGGCTGAACCTCGGCCTGCAGGACGTGCAGGTGCTGGCGCACACCCTGCAGCAGCGCCCAACAGGGCAAGCCATCAACGACGCGCGCCTGCTGCGGCGCTATTCCCGCGCCCGGGCGGAACAGGTGCTGGCCCTCGCCACCGCCACCGACTCCTTGGCCCGGCTGTACGCCGCGCATAGCCGCGTGCCCGCGCCGCTGCGCGCGTTGGGCCTGAACGCCGCCAATGCCTTTCCGCCGCTCAAACAATTGCTCACCCGGTATGCTTCGGGTCTTCCCTACCTTGCCTGATGCGCATTTTTGCGCTTTCCGCCGACATGAATTCCTTGCTTTCCCGCTCTGTATTGCGCGTTCTGCGCCTGGCTGTGCTGTCCGTGGCCGTCCTGTCCGTTCCCGCCATGGCGCAAACCCTGGCCGACACCCGCGCCGCACTGGCAAAAGCCATGCCCGGCCTGCCCGCCAGCGCCAAGATCATCAAGACGCCCTACGCCGGGCTATATGAAGTGGATGTCGGCAGCAAGATTTTCTACACCGATGCCAAAGCCACCTTTCTTTTCGCGGGTGAGATTTTCGACACCAAGACTCAGACCAACATCACCAAGGCCCGCATCGACGACCTGCGCCGGGTGAACTGGAAGGATCTGCCGTTCAAAGACTCGTTCAAGCTGGTGTTCGGCAACGGCAAGCGCCAGATCGCCATCTTTGAAGACCCGTACTGCCCGTACTGCCACAAGATGGAAGCCACGCTGGAGAAAATGAGCAACGTCACGCTGCATGTGTTCGTGGTGCCCATCATTCGCCGCGAATCCATGCAGCAGGCGCGCGACATCTGGTGCGCCCCCAACCGCAGCAAATCCTGGCTGGACTGGATGAACAACCAAGTGCAGCCGCCCAAGGCCGCCGCCACCTGCGTCGATCCGCTCAAGGCCAATGTGCAACTGGCGGAGAAGCTGGGCATCTCCTCCACCCCCACGCTGATCTTCACCGACGGCGACCGCATGGAAGGCGCGCTGCCGCAGGAAGAGGTCGAAAAGAAGCTGGTGTCGATCAAGTAAGCGCCCGAAGCAACGCGCTCTGGGTTGGCAAGCCAGCCCGGTCGGCACTCAGAGGCCGAAGCGCCACAGCAGATACACCGCCATCCCCCCGGCGATGGCGGCCAGCAGCCTGCGCGTGCCCAGCGCCAGCGCGGCGCTGGCCAGCGCACCGGCCAGCCAGGGGTTGCGCCAACTCAAGTTCCAGTGCTGGCCGTCTGGCAGCAGCACCATCGGCACGACAATGGCGGTGAGCACGGCCACCGGCACATGACGCAGCGCCCGCTGCACCCGCGGCGCAAACCGCAGCCGCCCGCCCAGCCCGAACAGGGTGTAGCGGATGGCGAAGGTCACCGCGGCCATGCCGACAATGACCGCCCACAGGCTCCAGTTCATCGCGGGCCTCCGGCGGGTTCCGGGCTTCGGCGGCCGTCCATCCACACCCCGACCGCCACCCCGGCAAAGGCCGCCAGCATCAGGCCGAGCTTGTAGGGCAGATCACGTGCGGCCAGCGCCACCACCGCCGCGGTGAGAGCCACGGCCATGCTGGGACATTCGCGCAACAGCGGCGCGACGATGCCCACGAAGGTGGCCACGAGCGCGAATTCGAGGCCAAGATGCGTCAAGGCCGGGCTGGCCTGTCCCAGCAAGGCGCCGGCTGCCGTCCAGCCCAGCCAGTTGGCGTACATGGCCGCGCCCGAACCCGCCGTGTACCAGTGCTTGAACGGCGCGCCGTCGTCGCGCGCGTAGCGGTGATGCACCGCGGCGTAGGTTTCGTCGGTCAGCCAGAACGCCAGCAGAACCCGCCAGCGCTGCGGCAGCCGCGCCACCTGCGGCTGCAGGCTGGCGGCATACAGCAAGTGGCGCAGGTTGACGACCAGGGTGGTGAACACCACGACCAACGCGCTGGCGCCGGCGCCCAGCAGACTCAGCGCGATGAACTGCGCCGACCCGGCGAACACCAGCGCCGACATGCCCAGCGCCCCGACGATGCCCAGCGGGCTGGCCGATGCCAGCGCGCCGAAAATCAGCCCGAAGGGCGCCGCGCCCAACAGCAGCGGCAGGGTATCGCGCGCGCCGTGGAGAAACTCGGTGGAACGCCCCGCCGGGTGAGATGGGGAGGGAGTAGAAATCGAAGTCATGCCGACAGACTAGCGGCGCGGCTCCATGCGGTCTTGAACGTTCTTGCTCTGAGCGCCCCCAGGGCCGGGCCATCCCCACCCCGGCCCTCCCCACCAGTGGGGAGGGAGTGACTTCACCTCCCCCACGGGTGGGGGAGGTTGGGAGGGGGATGCCCACCCCGGCCCTCCCCACCAGTGGGGAGGGAGTGACTTCACCTCCCCCACGGGTGGGGGAGGTTGGGAGGGGGATCAAGGAAACTTGGGACGGCCCGGCGTTTCCTTGGGAGCATAGCCCCCAGGCGTGATGCCGAAGGCGCGCTTGAACAGCCGGTGCAGATGCGACTGGTCGGCAAAGCCCAGACTCGCGGCCACCTCGGCCGGACTCAGCCCGCCGCGCAACAGGCGCTTGGCCTGCGCGAGCCGCCACTGGTTGCGCCAGGCATGCGGCGGCAGCCCGACGCTGCGCGAGAACACGCGGTTGAGATGCCAGGGGCTCAGACCCGCTTCGCGTGCCAGATCGTCGAGCGTCAACGCCGCATCGGTGTCGGCACGCAGCAGCTCCTGCGCCCTTCGCACGGCGGCATCCTCGCGTCCCGTCACGGGCTCGATCACCCCGGCATGGCGCAGCAGCGGCGTCATGGCCTCGCGCCAGGCACAACCGCGCAGCAACGGATCGCTGGAGGCGATCAGCGCGGCGTGCAAGCTCTGCAAAGCACGGAACAGCGCCGGGTCGTCGAACACCACCCGATCGAACATCGGCAGCCGCGCATCGCCGTCGCGCAGCTCGGCCATCAAGGCGCCCAGCAACTCGGGCTGCGGATAGAACACCCGGTAGGCCCAGCCCGCTTCGCAGCCCCGGCTGCCATCGTGCACTTCGCCCGGCGGCACGACGGCCACTGCGCCAGCCGGTGCGTCATAGCTGCCCTTGCCGCAGCGGAAATGCTCCACCCCGTGTTCGATGACCGCAATGGCGAAAGTGTCATGCACATGCGGCGTGTAGACATGCGACCAGAACCGCGCCGTCAGCAGTTCCATGCCCGCGAAATCAGGGGCGAAGTGCATGCGGGCCGATTCGGCCCACGGGACGGTGGCGCTGGAAGACATGCCCGGATTGTCCCGCAGACCCTGGCAGCCCGCAGGCGCATGACACCAGGGTGCAAAAACCCACGCGCGGACTCGGACTCGCATGATTTGTCATCGAATTGGGCGTAAAAGCTGCTGCATGCCCGAAACGGGTTGGCAGGAGACCGTGATGCGTCTGTTCCATCTTGAACCGTCCGATACACAGCAGCTCGCGCAATGGCTGCAGCAAGCCGACGCGCTGGTGCTCGCCCGGGGCCGCGGCGATGTGCTCAGCGGCACCTTGCAAGATCTGCCCCTCCTCCAGGACGTCATCACCCAGCCTTCCCCGGCCGCGCTCACGCCCGAGCAGCTCCACGCCGTTTCGGCCGCGCTGGGCCGCGTGCTGCTGCACGAGCAGGCGGGCAGCGAGTGGGCCATCGTGCAAGGCGTGCATCAGCGCGGCTACGCCGTCCGCCGCATGGGCACCCTGCACTGGGTGTCGCCCGAGGGCGCACTACGCTCGCATCTGCACGGCGGCGCCAAGCGCGACCTGCGGCAGCTGTTCGCCAGCATGTGCGAGCGGCTGAACCCGCCTGCCCTCGCGGCTTGAAGCGGCGAATCCTGCGGTAATGAAGCCGCGCCTTATGAAGCTGGCTTGAGCGACGTGTCACCGTCGTTCAGGGTGCGCAGGAAGGCGATGATGTCGCGCATGTCCTGTGCGGTCATCGCGGGCTGTTCGCCCAGCTTGCGGTTGAGCGGCGGATCGGTCACGTCCACATTGGCGCGATACTGCGGCGGCAGGTCGTCGTACTTCTGCACCTTGCCGTCCACAGTGGGGTAGATCTTCCCGGGCTGCACATCGCGGAAGTTATAGAAGTCCAGCACCTGCTTGAGCGAGTGATAAACCCCGTT
>JAQTVS010000225.1 GCA_028706735.1 Thiomonas sp. | reverse complement strand
GCGAAATCCGCCGCATTCAAACCAGGAGAACCCCATGCGTGCCATCGGCTATCAAACCCCGCTACCCATCGATGCTGCCGCGTCGCTCGTCGATCTCGATCTGCCCGACCCCCAGCCGAGCGGCCATGATGTGCTGGTGGCCGTCGAAGCCATTTCAGTGAACCCCGTCGACGTGAAAGTGCGCGCCAGCAGCGCGCCACCTGCTGGTGAGTGGAAGGTCCTGGGCTGGGACGCCGCCGGCGCCGTGCTGGCCACCGGCCCCGAGACCACGCGCTTCCGTCCGGGCGACCGGGTGTACTACGCCGGCGACATCACCCGGCCCGGCACTGACTCCGCGCTGCATTGCGTGGACGAGCGCATCGTCGGCCACATGCCCGCCAGCCTCGACTTTGCCGAAGCCGCCGCGCTGCCGCTCACCGCGATCACCGCCTGGGAGGTGCTGTTCGACCGGCTGGACGTGCGCCGCGCCGTGCCCGGAGCCGCGCCCGCGGTGCTCATCATCGGCAGCGCGGGCGGGGTGGGCTCCATCGCCACGCAACTCGTGCGGCAACTGACCGGGCTCACCGTCATCGCCACCGCCTCGCGCCCCGAAACCCGCGACTGGGTAGAGCGCATGGGCGCCCATCACATCGTCGATCACAGCCAGCCGCTGGCGCCGCAGGTGCAGGCGCTTGGCCTGGGCGCGCCCGCCTTCGTGTTCAGCACCACGCAGACGCAGCAGCATTTGGCCGACATCGCCGAACTGATCGCGCCGCAAGGCCGCTTCGCGCTGATCGACGACCCCAAGCAGCTCGACATCCTGGCGTTCAAGCGCAAGAGCGTGTCTGTCCACTGGGAGTTCATGTTCACCCGCTCGATGTTCGCCACCGCCGATCTCGCCGAGCAGGGCGCGCTGCTTGACGAGGTGGCGCGTCTGGTGGATGCAGGCCAGCTCAAGACCACGCTCAACACCCGCCTCGGCCCGATCGACGCCGTCACCCTCAAGCGCGCGCACGCGCTGGTGGAGACGGGCAGCAGCATCGGCAAAGTTGTGCTCGAAGGGTGGGGAGTGATCGCAACAGCGTGACGGGGCCTGGATGAAGCGTGATGCGTATCCACGCCTATCGCCATGCATCATATTGACAATTGCAATACATTACCTATGCTTTCGCCATGGACATCGAGTACGCGTTGCAAGGCATCCGATTTCGCTGGAATGCGGACAAGGCGCGCAAGAACATCGACAAGCATCAGGTTTCATTCGAGCAGGCGGCACAGGTCTTTCTTGACCCTTTCGTGCGCTACCAGGACGCATCCGATCGAGGCGATCAACGCGACGCCGCCATCGGTGCGGATTTTGATTTCCGGGTGCTCTTTGTCGTGCACATGCTGTTCAAGGACGATCACATCCGCATCATCTCCGCCAGGAAGGCAGAACCACCCGAGAGGTCTCGCTATGAAAATGGAAACGATTAAGCGCCGCCTGGCCAAAGACAGGCCCATGGTTGCCGTCACCTTGCGCATGCCGCAGGACGTGGTGGACGACCTCAAGCGCGTGGCCCCGTTGCGCGGTTTCGCCGGTTATCAAGCCCTGCTGCGCGCGTACGTCGGCGCCGGCCTGCGTGACGACATGGAACGGTTCGAGGGCTCAGCCGTCGCGCGACTCATTGAAAGGCTGCGCGATAGCGGCGTGCCCGAGGAAACCTTGCGCCGCGCTGCGGCGGAGATTTCCCATTCCGCGCCTTGATGCCCAGGCAGGTGCGCTGCGGCGGCATGCCCGCCAAAAACACCTGCGCGCGAGACAATGCGTCGTCACTCCACGCGTGACACGATCGATGGAGCATCGCCGGGCCATGTCATGAATCGTCAAAGTGGTGACGAAGACATCGGTATTTTTTTCGTGGGGCTTGATCCAAATCACCTGACATACTCGACCACCAACCCAAGCCCCGCAAGCAAGGCGCCGCACAGCACCACGGCCAGCCAGCCGCCCGCGTCCCAGGCCTGACTGGCGATCAGCGAACCGACGGCGCCGCCACCAAAGTACGCGCTCATGTACACCGCATTGATGCGGCTTCGGGCCTCGCCCGGCAACGCGTGGATCGTGGCGAGATTGGCGATGTGCGCGCCTTGGCAACCCGCATCGATGGCAAGGCTGCAGACGATCAGCCCCCAGACGCCCTGCATGCCGAAGCCTGCCGCCAACCATGAAAGCAGCATCGTCACCAGTGCCGCCAGCCGCACCCGGCGCGGGCCGCCCGGCCGATCGGACCAGCGCCCCGCGAGCGCGGCAGATGACGCCCCGGCGATGCCCAGCAAACCGAACGCGCCGACCACCGCCGGGCCATAGCCGTAGGCCGAGCTTTGCAATAAAGGGGTCAGTCCGACCCAGAACACGCTGAAACTGCCGAAGAACAGCGCGCCCGTCAGCGCCGCGAACCGCAGTTCCCGATACTGGACGAACTGAATCAACGTGGAGGCCATCAGCGCGACATACCCCTGCGCCTCTTCCGCTTGCGCGGGCAGCCGCGGTAGCGCGCGCCACAACATCATCCACGTCGCGGCACTCGAGGCGGCGCCGAAGGCGAACGCCCACCGCCAATTCGCCCACTGTGCAATGCCGCCTGCAATCACCCGTCCACCGAGAATGCCGATCATCAGCCCGCTCATCACGATGCCAATCGCCTTGCCGCGCGAAGGAGTCGGCGTGACATGCGCCACCAAGGGAATGATCTGCTGAATGATCGAGGACAACAGCCCGACTGCCAACATCGCGCAGGCCAGCCAGAGCACGGAAGGTGCGGCGGCTGCGGCCAGCAAAGCCAAGGGCAGCAGCGCGCCCAGACCGAGAATGAGACGATGCCGGGCATGCCGGTCGCCCAAGGGGCCCAGGAACAGCAAACCACCGGCGTATCCGATCTGCACCGCCGACGGCACAACGCCGACCTCCGCGATGCTTGCATGAAAAGTCGCCGCGAACTGCTGCAACAACGGCTGCGCATAGTAGAGATTGGCGACTGTGACCGCACAGGCCAGGGCCATGAACAGGACGAAGTGCTTCGACGGCTCGCGATGGGAATCCGGGTCAGAAGCTGAAAGAGACGCGATCGCGGCTTCCTCAAGCGGCTGCATGAAAACTGCCCGATCAGTGTTCGACCCTGAGGACGACGTTGCCACGGACCCTGCGCCCGAGCAGCGCCTCGATCGCCGCGGGCGTTTCCCGCCAATCTGCAGTGAACCCCACCTCGATGTGAAGGCGCTGTTGCGCCACTAGGCGGACAAGGGCTTCGAGATCGACTCCGACAGGGCTAGGGTCGTCGAGGTAGTAGAACTTGCGCAGCGTGGCACTCATCCCGCCCTTCCAGTTGAAGAAGTCCAGCGTCGCGGGTGAGCGGCTGGCCTGACCGAACCAGACCAGACGACCGTCTGACACAAGGTGTTCCCACGCGGCAGCAAGCGCAGCGCCACCGGTGGACTCAAGCGCGATATCGAAGAATCCAGTTACTTCTTCGATCGAGGGAATTGTCTCGACGGCGCCAAGTTCTCGCAGCCGCTGCCCGCGTTCATCATTCGCGGCGACGGCGGTGATGCGCGCCCCCTGCGCCGCCGCCAGTTGCACGAAGGCATGACCAACGCCACCGGAGGCCCCGGTGAGGAGCACGCGGCGCGAGGCCAGCGGTCCGGTCGCACGCGTCAAGCGAAGTGCCGTCAGTCCGGCGAGCGGAATGGCGGCGGCCGTCAGATCGTCAAGCCCATCAGGCAGGGCCACTACACGATCAGCCTTGACCGCGACCCACTCCGCCCAGCCTGCCTGATCAGGATGCGCCACCACGCGCTGCCCAGGTTCTAAGCCCTGTACTTCGCTGCCAACCGCAGCGACGCGACCCGACACATCCTTCCCCGGTCGCCAGCCCGCAGTCGGCGCTTCGAGCAGGAAGGTCTCGCCGCGGTTGACCGAGTAGGCCGTGACGCGAATCAGCACCTCATTGGCAGCGATCTGAGGCTTCGCTACCTCGGTGAGATGAATGCGCGCAGGTGCGCCCGGGCTTGGAACCCAGGCTCTCATCATGTCAGTCATGGAGACCTCCGAGTCAGGTAAGAGACGGCGATACAACCGGAACAGCCTGCAAGCGCCGTTCAAGGGTTCAAGCCAAGTTGCACGCGCTCGGCCAGCACCTCCTTCAACGCCGCGATGCCGTTGAGCGCGGCGGGAAATCCGGCATAGACGGCCATCTGGATCAGCACCTCGACCACCTCCTCGCGGCTGCAGCCAACGTTGAGCGCGCCATGCAGGTGCACCTTGAGTTGCGGCTGTGCCGTGCCCAGGGCCGTCAAAGCCGCGACCGTGGCGATCTCGCGCTCCTTCAAGCTGAGACCGCCCCTTGCATAGACGTCGCCGAAGCCGAACTCGATGATGTAGCGCGCCAGATCGGGGGCGAGGTCTTGCAGTGACGCTATGACGCGCTCACCGGCTTGGCCGTCGATGGTCTTGAGCAGATTCCAGCCACGCTGGTAGCGTTCGGAAGATTCAGTCATGCCGTGCACTCCGTTGTGGGATGACGGCCATTGTGGTGCCGCGCGCTATGCTCGTGAAGACAAAACAATGCAAGGCGGTTTTGCAATGATGGAAAACCTGAACTGGGACGACGTGCGCCTGTTGCTGCTGGTGGCACGCACGCGCAGCCTGTCGGCGGCGGCGGTGCAACTCGGCGTGAGCCCCTCCACAGTGGGTCGACGCATCGCGCTGCTCGAACGCGCGCTGGGGGTGACGCTGTTCGTGCGCCACGCTAGCGGCTACCGGTTGACGGAGGACGGCACCTCACTGCTGGAAGACGCCCGGCGCGTCGAAGATGCCGTCGTGCAGTTGCAAGGCCGGTCGGCTGACGCAAGCGCCGCGCCCCGCGGACATGTGCGCCTGGCGACCAACGAGGCGCTGGCGAATCTGTTGATCCTGCCGCGCTGGGCGGAGCTTGCGCCTCGCTATCCGCAACTCGTCCTGGAGCTGGTGACCGGCGCGGCGATCCAGGATCTCTACAGGCGGGATGCCGACCTGGCGCTGCGGCTGGTGCGGCCAGAGGCCGGCGGTCTCACCGTGCGCAAGCTCGGGGTGCAGTCCTATTCGGTGTACGCCGCCAAGGGGTTGCTGCCACAGACCCGCAAGCCCGGCAAGGCGGAGCTCGGCAAACTGCCCTGGATCGGCTGGGATGCCTCCATCCAGCATCTGGTGCAGGCGCGGTGGCAGCGCGAGCACTTTCCCGATGCACCCATCGCGCTCACGGCGAACAGCCTGTTCAGCCAGTTGCAGGCGGCGGCGCAGGGCCTGGGGCTGGCCGTGCTGCCGTGCTACATCGCCGACCCCCATCCGCAGCTCATGCGTTGCCTGCCGCCAA
>JAQTVS010000006.1:6113-23357 GCA_028706735.1 Thiomonas sp. | reverse complement strand
CGTCTTTTTGACCCATAGTGAGGCTATGGGTCTGCAAATCCGGCAAAAACTGTCCTCGCTGGGCCCCATTTTGGCTACGCCGCTCTCCGAGAACGCTTTCGACGACCAAAGCCCGACAGGCTCCTAGGTCGGCATCCGCCGCGGGCTGCGGCGCGCTGCCCCGCACCGGCTGGCGGGCGATGGTCAGCAAGGTCTGCGCCAGCAAGGGCCAAGCCGGTGCGCCCACGCCTTCCCACAGGTAGACGCTGCGGGCGACGCCGTCGCTGTCAAGTTGCACGCCCACGCGCCCCAGTCCTGCGGCGGCGGACGCCAGCGGCGGGATGGGCAGGCCTTCAACGATCTGTCCGCCGCTACGGGTGGTGTCGAGCACCACAGGCAGCGCCACTGTGCCGCAAGCGCGCAGCGATTGCGCCAGCGCGGCATTTCCCGCCGGGTCGTTGCCCACTTCGGTCAGGGCGATGTCGAATCCGACGGCCTTGGCCCCTGCGCGGCAAACCGCGTCCAGCAAACGCGCATCGGTGGCGCGCGGCCAGGGCCAGGCGCCGACGCGGTCAAGGCTGTGCTGGTCGATGGCGACAATCACCAGCCCGTGCGGTGTGGCGACGGGCTGCAAGCGCTGACCGAGATCGAAGACAAGATGGTCGATCCGCTGCAACCAGCCGCTGAAGGCCAGTCCCAGCGCCAGCATCAGCAGCAAGGCGCCAATGCGCAGCACCTCCAGCCGGGGCCGCCAAGAGCCGTTGTCTGCCTGGGCCTTCCGCCCCAATGACCAGGCTGACCGCAGGCGGCGCAACAGGAACCCCACGACGCAGGCGGCTTAGAGCGCGGGCAACAGCGGAATCAGCAGCAGCCAGAGGTGCGGATAACGCGGCGGCACCTCAATGACCCGCACCACTGGCGGACCCTGGGCGCCGTCGCTGTTGTCCACCAGGCGCGCACCCAGATAGCGCTTGCCCGAGGCCGGACGCGGCAGGGTGAGCGCGCCACCGGGGCTTTGCACCTGTGCGAGCGCGGGCTGAAGATCGGCGTTGTTGGACAGGGTCAGCGCGTAATGCTGGCCCGCGGGGGCAGGGGGCAACGCGATCATCAGGTGGTCAGCGTCAAAACGCAGCGCCGCCTTGGACAGATCGGCCGGGCCGGGGCCGGGCACATACTTGAACGTCTGCGGTGCGCTCCACGGGCCTTGTTGTCCCTGCGCATCGACGCTGGCCGCGCGCCAGAACAAGGCGCCCGCGGGCAGATCAGCGGGCGGCGGCCACTGCGCGTCCTGCGTCTGTGCGTCAAACAGGGGATGCGTGAAATCGGCGGTCGTCGCCAGTTGCACATGCGTGGCGGCCACGTCGAGCACCGTCGACCACGCCAGCGCCGGGCGCGCGACCCGCACTGTCGCTCCGGCGACTGGAGCGGTCAACAGGGGATAGAACGGCCGGGCGAACACGGTGAAGGCGTGCGTTGCGTCCAGTCCCTGCAAGCCATTGGCATCGACCGCGCGCAGGCGCAGCACATAGCGCCCGTTGGGCAGATCGGCGAAGTTGAGCGTCTTGCTGCTGGCGGTTTTCTGCAACAGCACGTGCGCCGCATCGTTCTCGGCCACAACCTGCCCGAACCACGACGCAGCGCCTGCCTGCTCGGGAAGCGGAAAACCCAGCGGCAACTGTTCGAACAGGGTCGGCATGGCCGAGACATCCGGCGCGGCGAGCAGCGGCACCGGCGGCAGCGGCGCCTGTCCGGCGCGCGCCAAAGACCCCTGTCCTGCGTCCACCCGCACCTGCGCGCCCGCGGCATGCAGATCCACCGCGCCGCCCAGAGTTTCTTCCCACGTGGCCTCGGCATTGGCGCTGACGCGGAACTGCGTGCCGCGCACCACCGCCTGCGCGGACGGCGTCAGGATGCGCAGGTTCTGATTCGGCAGGCGCCTGGGGTTGTCGCGAATCTCCAGTTGGCCTTGTTGCAGGCGCAGCCGGGTGTCGGCCATCAGGCCGTTGGCATAGAGGCTGAGCGTGTCCAGCGACAGCAGGCTGCCGGGCTGCAGCGCCAGGCGGGTGCCGTTGGCCAGCGCGATCACCGCGCTGCCGCCCTCGGGAACTTGCACCTGCGCGCCGGCGGCCAGGGTTTGCCCGGGTCTGGCCGCTTGCCAATCGTCCTTGACCTGCGCCCGCCAGCGCACCACGCCAAAAACCTGCACCAACTGCGCTGAGGCGGGTTGCGCGCGCAGCAAGCTGGCAGGAATCAACAGCAACGTGCCCGGCGGAATCCGCCGCGGATTGGTGAGATGGTTGTCACGCTGCACGAGCGGCCACTGCGCCGGGTCGCGCAGGTAGCGCTGCCCCAGGGCGATCAGGGTGTCGCCGGGACGGACGGTGTAGCGCCAAGCGGGTTCGCCCAAGGCGCTGGCGGCGGTTGGCAAGGCTTGCGCCAGCGCCACTGCCGGGGTCAACGCCCAGAAGAAAACAACCAACAGCAAAGCGCTCTGGCGGAAGAAAAACAGCGAGGTCGGGAAACGCATCGGAGTCAGATCCGGTTCGAGCCGCCGGCGACAGAAAAGGCAGCAAGCCGACATTGTCCGCCGGATCAGTCGTCGAGTTCGGGCGGAAGGGTCGGCGGCCCGTCGTCGGGGCCGCGCGAGCGCTCCAGGCGGTAGCCGCGCCCGTACACAGAAACCAGCCGCCAGCCGGCCTCAGGTTGCAGACCCAGCTTGCGCCGCAGCGCGCTGACATGCACATCCACCGTGCGGGTTTCGACCTCGGGACGCAGGCCCCAGAGGGTCTGGATGAGAAAGTCGCGGGTCAGCAACCGGTTGACGTTCTGAAAAAAATGCAACGCTAGATCGGTTTCACGATCGGTCAGATCGACGCGCACGCCCTGCACAAAAATCTGCCGCCGTGCGCAGTCCGCTTCAATTTCGCCCAGGCGCAGCCGTGCGCTCGGCTGCGCGGCGCCGGAGCGCCGCAACACCGCCTGCAGCCGCGCCAGCAGCACCGGACGGGACAAGGGCTTGACCAGATAGTCGTCCGCGCCTGACTCCAGCGCCTGAACCACGTCGGCCTCTGTATTGCGCCCGGTGAGAAAAATAACCGGCGGCAGATTGCCCCCCAGTTGCAGACGCAGGCGGCACAGCACATCCGGGCCGCTGAGGCCGGGCAGCATCCAGTCGAGCAGGCAGGCGTCCGCGCCGCCACGCTCGACGGCACGCGCGAGTTCGTGGCCATCCGCGTAATGTTGCACGTCGTAGCCTGCCTCACGCAGCCAGATGGAAACCTCCTGCGCGAGGAGCAAGTCGTCTTCGAGGTAGGCGATACGCAGCGCAGAATTGGGTGGCACGGTTGGACCGAAATACGTCATGCGGCAAGGCATTGATGAGCGAAAAGCGAGCGGCGCACGCCAGAAGTACTGTGCGCACACCTAAACAGGCGCAAATAACGAACAAGCGCAACGTCAAATGGTGAAACTGTGCGAATGTTCACGCTGCGCAAGGAAAGGTGCAAGGACTGTGATCGGCGCTTTACAAAGTTCGTGCAGCGAATCGACGGGGCGCAAGCCTTGCCTTCAATTTTTCTGATCGCCCGCCTGCGAGGTCACAAAAGCGCTGGAAAAGCTGAGCGTTTCAAGCCGAATCCGGTTTGGCCAACGGCGCCAGCGCGCTGGCATTTGTCTGGGAAAAACCGGCCGGCAAAGCCGCATGAATAATGGCGCCATGCATGGAAAACCAGCCGAGTCGAGGCGCCCCGAGGACGCCTTCCCCGCCAGCGCAAAGGGAGCGGTCCTACCTCGCCTGCTGCGTGGGGGAGCTTGGGAGGGAGAGGCACATGCCGCGCTGCGGGCTTTGACCTGCGCCAGCCTGCTGGGTGTCTGCACTTTGCTGGCCTTGCCGCAAGCCGCAGTGGCGGCAGAGGCCGCCGCGCCGCGCCCGGAGGTCTCTGCCGCACCAGCGGAAAAGCCGCTCTACAACGTGGAACTCGATGCGCCCAAAGACTTGCAAACCCTCCTGACGGACCATCTCGATCTGTTGCGTTGGCGCGACTTTCCGGGGCTGCCACGCGACCAGATCGAGCGATTGGCGGAGGAGGCCCCGGCGCAGGCGCAGCGCCTGCTCGCCACGCAGGGCTATTTTTCTCCGCAGATCCGGGTGCGGATCGACTGCCCCGATGCCGCCCCGATCATGGTGACGCTCAGCGTGTCGCCGGGCGCGGCGACGTTGGTGCAGACGGTCGATCTGCAGGTTGTCGGCCCGGACGGCAAGCCGGACGCCGCGCTGAGCGCGCGGCTGTCCCGCGCCTGGGCGCTCAAGCCGGGCGCGGTGTTCCGCGACGCGGATTGGGAAGCGGCCAAGACGAAGGCGCTGTCGGCTCTGCTGTCCGGGCGCTGGCCTGCGGCGCGGCTGGTGGACAGCCGCGCCGCCATCGACCCGGCCACCCGCCAGGCCAGGCTGGCGCTGCGGCTGGACACCGGTGCGCCGTATGTGTTCGGCGGCCTGAAAATCACCGGGCTGCAACGCTATCCGGCCAGCATCGTGGAGCATCTGGCGCCGCTGCGGCCTGGCCAGCCCTACTCCCAAACCGCGCTGCTCGACTATCAGGCCGCGCTGCAGAACAGCCCGTATTTTCACAACGCCCTGGTCGATGCCGATCTGCGGCAGGCCCAGGGTGACGTGGTGCCGGTGGACGTGCAGGTCAGCGAGAACCAGGCGCAGAAACTCAGCTTCGGCGTGGGCGTGAGCAGCGACACCGGCCAGCGGGTGCAAACAGACTGGCGCGATCTCGATTTTCTCGACCGCGCCTGGCGGCTGTCGAGCAGCATCAAGCTGCAGACCCGCGAGCAAAGCGGCAGCCTGCGGTTGGCCTTTCCGCGCACCGCGCTGGGCTATGAGGACAGCATCGGCCTGTCTCAAGACCGCACCGACATCTCCGGCCTGACCACACGCAACTCCAGCATCGTGGCGCAGAGCGCGCGCACCCGCGGCAATATCGACGCCGCCCTGGCGCTGCAATATCAGGCAGAAAGCCTGGCGCCCGTGGGCGCGGCATCCAGCGAAGTGCATGCGCTGAGCCTGAACGACAGCTGGACGTGGCGCGACATCAACAGCGTGCTCTATCCCAGCCGCGGCGCCATCATCAACCTGCAAGTCGGCGGCGCGAGCAAGGCGCTGCTCTCCAGCGCCAACTTCATCCGCCTGTACGCCCGCGGCCTGGGCTATGTGCCGCTGGACCGGAGCAACCAGCTCATCTTCCGCGCCGAAGCCGGGGCGGTGCTGGCCAATGGCGCCAGCGGCATTCCGCAGAACTTCCTGTTCCGCGCCGGGGGAGCCAATTCGGTGCGTGGCTACGCCTATCAAAGCCTGGGGCTGGTGCAGGGCGGCGCCATTGTCGGCGGGCGCTATCTGTTCACCGCCAGCGCCGAATATGACCACTGGTTCACCCGGCAGTGGGGCGGCGCGGTGTTCTATGACGCGGGCAACGCCGCAGACACCTGGGGCGCCCTCAAGCCGGTGCGCGGCTACGGCGCGGGCGTGCGCTGGCGCAGCCCCGTCGGGCTGGTGTCGATCGACCTCGCCTACGGCCAGGCGGTGCATGCCTACCGGGTGAATTTCAACGCGGGGCTGTCGTTCTGATGGAGCCGACCACGCCGCAACCGCCCCCGCCGCCGGGCCGCCCCGAGGCGGGCGTCTCCCCCTCCCAACCTCCCCCGCCGCGCGGGGGAGGAGAGGCCACTCCCGCGCCGCCGTCGCGCCGGGGGCTGCGGCTGTTGGCCTGGACGCTGGCCGGGGTTTGCGCCGTGCTGCTGGCTGCCGCGGGCGCGCTGGCCTGGCTGGGCAGCGAAAGCGGATTGCAATGGCTTGCGGCGCGCACGCCCCAGCAGATCGGCTCCATGCACATTGCCGTGCAAGACGTGCGCGGCAGCGCCTGGAGCGCCGTGCGCATCGGCCGCCTGCAGATCACCACGCCAAGCACCGCCATCACCGTGCAGGATGCCCTGCTGCGCTGGACGCCAGCGGCGCTGTGGCAACGCCGCCTGCTCGTCCAGAACCTGAGCGCGCGGCAGATCGACATCGTGCAACTCCACGCGGCTGCGGCAAGCGGGCCGCCGCAGTTGCCGGCCAGCCTGCGCCTGCCGCTCCACCTCGCCATTGACCGGTTCGCCATCGGCGCGCTGCGCCTGGGCACGCCTGGCAAGCTGCAGAACGTTGGCGGCGTGAACGGCCAATTGCACTACGCACAGGGCCGCTACCGCGCGCAGCTCAGCGCCACCACGCCGTGGGCCAAGGTGCAATTGCACGCCACGCTCGGCGACATTGCGCCTTACGCGCTGCAGGCCACGCTGGACGCCACCCACATCGGCCTGCCGGACAAGGCCGCGGCCAGCAACACCGCCAACCTGCAGGCAGACGGCACGCTGCGCGACATCGCGCTCAGCGGCGCTTTGCACATGGACGCCGCCAGCGCCCAACTGCAAGCCCGCCTCACCCCGTTTGACGCCACACCGCTGGTCAGCGCGCAACTGCGTTCCGCCGCGCTCGATCCCGCCGCCTTCAACCCCGCCCTGCCGCACGCCGCGCTGGATGTGCGCCTCGATCTCGGGCCGTCGAGCGCGCAGCGCCTGCAAGGCCGCCTCAGTGTGCGCAACGCCCTGCCCGGCCCCATCGACCAGCATCGTCTGCCATTGCGCAGCCTGCAGGCCACGCTGGCCGGGGATGGGCAGCACGCCACCGCGCGCGATCTGCGCATCGATCTCGGCGCGGGCGGTCGGCTGCAAGGCACGCTCGACTGGAACCAGCCCACACTGCAGGCCCGGCTGCAGGCCAGTGGCATCAATGCCCGCGCGCTCGACACCCGGCTTGCCGCCACCCGCCTGTCCGGGCCGATCGCACTTGACGCTGCGGCGCAGCGGCAAAGCGCGCAAATCGCCCTCACCCAGCCCGGCTGGGACCTGCGGCTCGATGCCACGCGCAGCGGGGACAGCCTGCGCATCCAGCGTCTGCTGCTGTCGGCGCTGGGCGGACAGCTCGATGCCAGCGGCGGCCTGTCCACCTCGGGCGCGCAGCCCTTCGACCTGCGCGCCCGCCTGCGCCAGTTCAACCCGGCGCACTTCGGCGCCTATCCCGCGGCCACGCTGAATGCGGATCTCACCGCCAAGGGCACGCTGCAGCGGCGCAGCGCCCAGCTCGCGCTGCAGGTCGAGCCCAGTGTGTGGCGCGGCCACACCTTCACCGGCCATGCGCGGCTGGCGCTCGACCCGCAACGCCTGTGGAACGTGGACGCCGCGCTGGCGCTGGGCGACAACCAACTTCGCGCGCAGGGCGCTTTCGGCCAGCCGCGCGACACCGTGCAATGGGCGCTCAAAGCCCCCGCGCTCGCGCAGATCGACCCCGTCCTGCAGGGCAGCGTCCAGGCGCAGGGCCAGTTGCGCGGCGGGCTGCAGGCGCCGTCCGGCACGCTCTCGCTGCAGGCGGACGGCCTGCACTGGGGCGGACAGCTTGCGCTGCGGCGCCTGCACGCAGACAGCACGTTCAGCACCGGCGTGGCGGCTGCGGGCAAGCCCGCGCAGCAGGCCGCCGCACTGCTCGACCGTCTCGGCGGGTCGCTCAGCCTTGCCCTCGACGGGCTGCAATGGACGCAGGGCGCGCAGTCGGTGCAGATCGGCACGCTGCAGGCGCAGGCGCAGACCAGCGCCGGGCTGAACGGCCAGATCCATCTCGCCACCCGCCTGCGAAATCTGCAGGCCGACGGGCAAACACTCAGCGCCGCCTCGCTGCGGATCGACGGCACCCGCGCCCGGCACTCCCTTGCGCTGGACGCGCAAGGGCAACTGCAGACCCGCGGCGCTGAAAAATCCTCCGCGTCCGCCCCGGCCAGTCCCGTGCCCATCGACCTCAAGCTGCGCGCCGACGGCGGCTGGCTGGGCGCGCAACAGGGCTGGCGCGGCAAGATCACCACGCTGGACAACAGCGGCCGCGTGGCGCTGCGCCTGCAAGCCCCGGCTGCGCTGGATCTGGCGTTCAGCCCGCTGCGGCTGCAGGTCCGGCATGCGGCGGTCGCGCTCCAGGCCGGGCGCATCGACCTTGCCAGCCTGGAGATCGCCCCGGGCCAACTGCACACGCAGGGGCAGCTCAACGCGGTGAACACCGCCGACCTGCTGGCGCTGGGCGGCATCGACCCAGCCCAGGTGCGCAACACCCTGGTGCTGTCGGGTGACTGGCTGCTCGATGCGGGCGCGCAGGTCAACGGCCACCTGCACCTGCAGCGCGACAGCGGCGACATCGCCCTGCAGCTTGCCGCGCCCCCCGCCGCGCAGGCGGGCAGCGTGACGGTTGCGCCCAGTTGCAGCGCCAGCTTCGGCCCGTCGCGGTCGCGCGGCGGTTTCATGCCGCTGGGCATCGGCCAACTGGTGCTCGACCTCACCGCCAAAGACAGCCGCCTGCATGCACAGGGCGTGGTGCAAACCGCGATGGGCACGGCGCAGGCCAGCGGCGACGTTGCGCTGACCCAGCGCGGCGCGCTCTGGGGCGTGGCAGGCGACGCCCCGCTACAACTCGACGCCGGAGCCGACATGCCCAGCCTGGCCTGGGCCGCGCCACTGATCGGCTTCGACTACCGCGCCGAAGGGCGCCTGCAACTCGCGGTGCAGGGCCGCGGCACGCTGGCCCATCCCCAGTTCAGCGGCACGCTCGACGGCAAGGCGCTGCGTCTGGCCTGGCCCGCACAGGGCGTCGACCTGAAGGACGGCGTGCTGCGCGCCCATTTCACTGGTGACCGCCTGCAGCTCGACCAGCTTGCTCTGCACGGCGGCGCAGGCCTGCTCACCGCCACCGGCGACGCCCGCCTGCAGAACGGCCTGCCGCGCGCCACACTAAACCTCAAGGCGGCCAAGCTGCAACTGCTCAACCGCCCGGATCGCCAACTGGTGCTCAGCGGCAGCGCGCAGGCCCAACTGGCCGACAAGGTGCTGGCCATCACCACCGACCTCACCGCCGACCGCGCCGACATCGCCCTGCCGCGCAGCAGCGGCCCCACCCTGAGCAGCGACGTGGTCGTCGAGGGCCAGACTGCCCCCGCAGCCAAACCCGCAGCAGCCATGCCGCGCGCCGTGCGCTTCGATGGCAACTTCAACCTCGGCTCCAACTTCCATCTTTACGGCCAGGGGCTCGACGCCATGCTGAGCGGCAGCGTGCGCGTGCGCGCCGACAACGGCGCCACGCCCACGGCCACCGGCAGCATCGAACTGGTCAAGGGCGAGTACACCGCCTACGGCCAGCAATTGCAGGTGACGCAGGGCCGCATCAACTTCGCCGGCCCGCTGGACAACCCCGGCATCAACATCACCGCCACCCGGCCCAACCTGCCCACCGGCATCAGCGTGGGGGTGACCGTCACCGGCAGCGCGCGGCGCCCGCTGGTCAAACTCAGCTCCACCCCGGCCATGCCCGACACGGAGATCCTGTCCTGGCTGGTGCTGGGCCAGCCGCTCGATCAGGTCGGCGCTTCCGACATCGGCCTGCTGCAAACCGCCGCAGCCGCCCTGCTCGGGCCGGGCGACGGCATGTCGCTGCAAACCCGGCTGGCGCATGCCGTGGGGCTCGACAGCATCAGCGTGCAAAGCGCCGCCAGCACCACCAGCGGCGCGGCAACCAATTCCGCCGGGCTCCAAGGCACGATCGTGACGCTGAGCAAGCGCCTGTCATCCAAGACCCTGGTGAGTTTCTCGCGCGGGCTCGACGGCGTGTCGAGCATTTTCACCATCCAGTACCAGCTCACCAAGCGCCTGTCAGTGCAAACGCAGACCGGCACGGAGAATGCCGTGGATCTGTTCTATACCTTTGAATTCCGCTGAACCCGGGTTGAACCCGCTTGCTTTCAACTGCTCATAAGATGAAAACCATCTCGCCACTGTGAGGGAATCATGGCCACCAAACCTCTGAAAATCGGCATCTCCGCGCGCATCGACCACCCCCAGCCGGGACAGGCCGGGCTGCGCAGCAAAACGCTGCAATACCTCGAACAGTCGGTGGCGCACTGGGCCATGTCGCGCGACGTGCTGGTGTTCATGGTGCCCACGGTGGCGACCGGCGGCGGCATTGTGCGCAGCAATATCCGACTGAGCGACTATGCCGGCGCGCTCGACGGCCTGATTCTCCAGGGCGGCTCCGACATGAGCCCGCACAGCTACGGCGAGGAGCCGCTGAAGCCCGAATGGGCGGGCGACCCGGCCCGCGACGCCTACGAGATGGAGTTGCTGCACGAATTCATTGAAGTGCGCAAACCCGTGCTCGGCATTTGCCGCGGCGCGCAGCTCATCAACGTCGCCATGGGCGGCACGCTGTATCAAGACCTGCCTTCGCAACTCACGCACAGCCAGACCCAGCACCTCAGCGACGCCTACGATCGCCATTTCCATCCGGTGCGTTTTGTCGAAGGGGGCCTGCTCGCGCGGCTCTACCCCGAGGTCGACCCCGCCACGCTCAACATCGTGTCAGTGCATCATCAGGCGGTCCGCTCGCTCGGCCGCGATCTGGTGGTCGACGCCATCAGCCCCGAGGATGGTCTGGCCGAAGCCATACGCGGCACCGGCCGCAACTTTCTGCTTGGCGTGCAGTGGCATCCGGAATTCCACCACCCGTCCAACCCTGAGCTGCTCGACTGCACCCCCATCCTCGACGAATTCCTGCGCAACGTGCGCAAACGCCGCTGGTAGGCCACGCCCTTGATGCCGAAAAAAACGCCGTCTCAAGACAGCGTTTGTGTTGAGCGTGGCCTGATCAGTCGAACGGCGCCGGGCGCTTGGTGCTGTCGGCCGAGGGCGGCAGCAGGGGCAGCAGGATTTGCGGCTGCTCGCCGGTCAGAGTCTTGAGGAAGGCCACGATGTCGGCGTTTTCCTGCGGGGTGTATTTGCGCCCGAGTTGCAAGCGGCCCATGATGTCGACCGCTTCGGCCAGAGTATCGGCCTGGCCGTCGTGGAAGTAGGGATAGGTCAGCTCGAGTCAGCACGCCCTGCCCAGGCCGGCCAGGGAAAAGAGGCACACCTATCATGCCAGCTGAATTTGTAGTTACCCCCGGATCAGCCCGCAAGGCACGCACCCGAAGGACCCGCATGCAGACTCATACCCTCGCCCGGCTCTGGGTGACTGCCCAGTTCGGGCTGCTCGCCCTGATGTTTGGCTGGCCCGCGCCGCATTGGCGCCTGAGCTGGCCGGCCCTCGCGCTGCTCGCGGTCGGCGCTGTGTTGGTGCTTTGGGTGTTCTGGCACAACCGGCCGGGCAATTTCAACATCGTGCCTGAACCGCGCCAGGGCGCACACCTGGTGACGACCGGGCCTTACCGCTGGATGCGCCACCCCATGTATGTCGCGCTGATTCTGTTCATGGCCGGAGTCGCCGCTGCCGCGCACAGCCCGGTGCAGTGGGCGCTGTGGATCGCGCTGGGCGTGGTGCTGAATTTCAAGGCGGCGATGGAAGAGCGGCTGCTCTCAGCCGTCTGGCCCGACTATGCAGGTTACGCGCGCACCACCCGCCGTTTCATTCCTGGCCTCTGGTAAGGCCGCAGCCAGCAAAAACGGGAACGCCAGCCCGCCGCAAATCGTCTGCAGCAACATGGCGCCCAGCGCGCTCCAACCCGGAAGAAAGCTCCAGCTGGGGCTGAACGCCACCGCCGCCAGCGGCAGCAACAGCGCGGCCACGCAAAGTTGATAGAAGCGCCAGCGCATGAGGTCTTGGGGCTGCATCTGCGCGCAATGTCTCTGACGGAACCCCAGCGCGAATGCCAAGGCCGCGCTCCATGTCAACAGCCCGACCGCGCCCTGCCCCGTCGCCCAGGCCCAGGCGACAAGAACCACCACGCCCGCGCCGAAGAGCGCGCGCGACAACCAGCGCCCTTGCACCATCGCCAGCATCAGCCCCGCCATCAGCAAGAACAAGAGCGCCACGCGCCACAGCGCAGCACGGTCGACTGCAAGATACAGACAAGCCCATTGCAGGGTGAACAGCGCGCCACCCCAGAACGCGGGCAGCAGCGACGCGCCTTGCGCGAACAGCGCAAGGCCCCGCCAGCGCGTCCAGAGCCAGAGCAGCAGCATCGACCAAGCCACCGCAACGGCGGCCTGAAACAAGGCTGCCACCTGCCCAGCCGCCTGCTGCACGCTGCCGTACTGCAACAACCAGCACAGCAGGGCGCAACTCAGCAGCCCCAAGGATCGGGGCTTGAACGCACCACGCGCGGCAAAAATCGACATGCGCCCATTGTGGCTGAACCCCGCCCCTTCGGGGACCGCCTAGCGTTGCCCTGTGAGACAAGTCAATCCACACATCACGAAACTCTGCTGCAATGAAGCCACTTTGCTGATCTGCCCCACGCCATGAACTGGAACTCTCTCGCGCAATTCATCCATCTGCTTGCCGTGGTCATCTGGATCGGCGGCATTCTTTTTATGGATGGGTTTCTGGCGCCCGCGCTCCGGCGTTCCATCGCGCAGGCTGAGCCGCGCGCCCGGCTGCTTTATGGGCTGTTCCGCAATTTCTTCGCCGTCATCTGGGGCGCGGGCGCGTCCCTGGTCATTACCGGCTACGGCATGGTGTTTTTGCGCGGCGGGTTTGGCGTGCTCAGCGCGGCGCAATGGGTGATGGTGGTGCTGGGCAGCATCATGGTGCTGCTCGCGCTCTATATCTTTTTCGTGCCCTTCCTGCGCATGCGCAGCGCCGTGCTGCGCAGCGACTGGAGCGCCGCCTGCGTGCAGGCCACGCAGATCCGCGCACTGTCCGCGGTCAACATCGTGCTCGCTGTGCCCACCATTCTGTCGGGCGTCTGGGCGATATTCGGCGCACCGTTCTGACGCGGTGCGCTGCGGACCCACGTTTGCAGGCTCTGCCTGGGCCCCCTCGGGGGGCCTGACGCGAACGCGGCAGGTCTGGGGGCGCTCTCAGCCCTTTTTCGCGTCGCGTTCGGCGGCCAGAGTGGCGGCCACACCGGGCCGCGCTTCCATGCGTGCCTTGTAGCGCATGAGTGCGGGCCAGGGCGACAGATCCACGCCCACAAAGCCGGCCCAGGTCAGGATGGTGTAGAGATAGGCATCGGCCACGCTGAAGCCGCTGGGCAGCAGGTAGTCATGCTGTCCCAAGGTCTGGTCGATCAGGGCGAAGCGCTCGGCCAGCTTGGCCTTCTGAGCGGCGATCAGGTCGGCACTACTGGCCGGGTTGAACAGCGGACTGAACTGCTTGTGCAGCTCGGTGGAAATGAAGTTCAGCCATTCCTGCAACTGGTAGCGTGCCACCGTGCCGTTGGCCGGTGCAAGTTGCATCTCGGGCTTGAGGTCGGCCAAGTATTGCACGATGGCCGGGCCTTCGGTGAGGATGGTGCCGTCATCGAGTTGCAACGTGGGCACATAGCCCTTGGCGTTGATGGCGCGGAAGTCGCGTCCGTCGTCGGTTTGTTTGGTGTTGAGATCGACCTTGACCACGTCATGCGGCAGGCCGAGTTCGTGCAACACGATATGCGGGGACAGCGAGCAGGCGCCGGGGCTGTAATAGAGCTTCATCTGTAGGTCTCCAGGGAGGTTGCCGCAGTCTTTTCGCCGCGGCGTTGAGTGAGGCGCCATCGTAGGCCGGTGCGCGTTTTTCTGCAGGCGGGCTCCGGGTCAATTGGACGTTGTGGCGCGGGCCTGCCTGGCCAGTTCGACCAGGGCTGCGCGGGCCGCTTCCGCATCAAACACGGGCGCGGGGAAGTCAAAGCGCAGCACATGGCCGTCGGCGCGCAGATCAAACCCGTCGCAGTCGATGCCGACCATGGCCGCGTCCAGCACCTCCGCGCCATGCACATGGCGGCAGTATTCGCGCAGGTTGTGCGCGTGGTCGGCGTTCATGTGCGCGAGGATGCCGTCCTCGGCTGCAGCCAGCGCGGGCGCAGCGGGCGGGGCGTAGCGCTCGGGGCGAATCCAGTGGATCTTGCCGAAGCCGCCGATGAAGCGCACGTCTTCCACCATCAGGCGGTAGAAGTGAAAGTCGTGCATGGCGAAGTAGCCTTCGGCCTGCGGCAGGTAGCGCAGGTAGCGCGCGCCAAAGCCCTCCTTGCCGGGCAGCCGCGCGGCCCGGGCCACCAGGGTGACGCGGCCCGCAGCCTGCATATCCTCCACGCAGGGATGCACGATGAGGCTGACGCGCGGGTCGGCGTCGATGTTCTTGGTGTGCTCGGCCAGGGTGGAGATCAGGATGACCGGATTGCCGTCGTGATCGAGCACATAGGGCGACACCGAGCCGAAGGGAAAACCATCCAGCCGCTTGGACAGGGTGGAGAGCACACCGTTTTGATGGGCGCGCACAAACAACCGGGCCTCCTTGCCAAGCGCCAGCGCGTGTTCAGTCTCAGCCATGATGCATTCCTCCTCAAAGTCAATGATTCGAGCAGCGGCGGCTTAACCGCGGCTGAATCGGGCAAAAGCAGCCGGTGGCAATCCCGAAAAAACACGCCGGGCCGCCCCTCAAAGAGGGGTCTTTCCGGGTTTTTCACCCCTGCGGATTGGTGACGTCGCGTGCGCTGATGGTCTCGCGCAGCCAGTAGATGAGTACCACGCCGGGCACGGCGGCGGCCACGGTGAACAGGTAGAACGTCGGCCAGCCCAGCGCATCCACCAAATACCCCGTGGCCGGGCCGACATACACCCGTCCGACCGCAGACAGCGCCGACAGCAGCGCGAACTGGGTCGCGGAAAACCGCACATCGCACAGCGCCGACAGCAGCGCGACGAACGCCGCCGTGCCCATGCCGCCGGTGAAGTTTTCGATGCCGATCGCCGCGCCCATGAGCATCAGGCTCTTGGGCGACACCGCCAGCACCCAGTACGCGAGATTGGAGCCGCCCTGCAGCACGCCGAACAGCAGCAACGCGCGCCACAGCCCCAAACGCGCCTGCAGCGCCCCGCCCAGCAAGGCGCCAACGATGGTGGCCACCAGGCCCATGCTCTTGTTCATCAGTCCCACGTCCGCCGGGCTGAAGCCCACGCCGCGGATCAGGAAGGTGGTGGACAGCGCCCCGGCAAAGGCATCGCCCAGCTTGTAGAACACAATGGCCAACAGCAGCATCCACGCCCCCTTGCGGCTGAAAAACTCTTGCAGCGGCTCGACCACGGCTTCGCGCAGGGTGCGTGGCGGCTGGGCATGCACCGGCGGGCGTGGCGCCCACAGAGTGGCCAGGGTGAGCAACAGCATGAGCCCGGCCATCAGGGCGTAGATGCCGCGCCAGCCGGTCACGTCGGTGGCCAGCCATAGCGCCACGCCGCCGGAGACGATCATCGCCAGGCGGTAGCCCAACACCAGCACCGCGGCCCCCGCGCTGCGCTCTTCGGCGGGCAGCACGTCGGTGCGGTAGGCGTCGATCACAATGTCTTGCGAGGCGGAGAAAAACGCCACGCCCACCGCCAGCAGCAGCAGCGGCACGGCGCGGGCGCTGGCGGCGTCCACGCCGAGCCGCTCGGCCGCATGCACCAGTCCCGGCCAGGCGGCAGCCTGATCCGGCCCGGGCACGCCAATGAACGCCATCATGCCCAGCATGGCTGCCAGCAGCGCCTGCGCCAGCAGCAGCCAGCCGCGACGCCGCCCCAGCCAGCGCCCCCAGAACGGCACGGCCCAGCGGTCCATCGCGGGCGACCAGAGAAACTTGAACACATAAGCCTGCCCGACCAGGGTGGCAAAGCCGATGGCCTTGAGGCTCAGCCCCTCGACCGTGAGCCAGGCCTGCAGCGTGCCCGCAGTGAGCGCCAGCGGCAGGCCGGACGAAAACCCAAGCAGAAGAACGGCGGCGATGCGGCGGTTGCCAAACACCGCCCAGGCAGAGACAGCGGGCGGCGCACCGGGGGGCGGCAGGGAATCGGCTGGAGCAGACATCGGGCATCAGAAAAAGAAGTCAGGCCGCAGGATACCCAAGCGCGGCATTCAGTCCGCCGCCATCGCGCCAGGCAGCGGCCAGCCGAGCAGTTCGGCCAGGCGGCTGACCACCCATTGCGCCTCTTTGGCGTCGACGCCAGAGTCGGGTGTGCGCAGGCCGCGATACACGCGCTGCAGCACATCGTCGTCGGTGACGTGCAGGCTGGACTTGATTTCCGCCGCGTGTTCGGTGAGCACCGTGGCCAGGTCTTCGCAGAACTCGTAGCGTGCGGTGATGACCTCGCGCGGCGCAGTCGGTTTGGTGCGGTGCGGTTGCAGGTACAGCGCGATGAAAGACGGCGGAACGATGAGTTGCGAGTCGTTCGACATCATTCGAACCCGACGACTGGATGGGGCTGGTAGGGCGCCTCCAGCGCTGCACGCTCGTCGGCGCTGAGTTGCACCGACAGCGCTGCGGCCGCATCCGCCAGATGCTGCGGCCTGGACGCGCCGATGATGGGCGCAGCCACCCCCGGCGTCTGCAGCAGCCAGGCCAGCGCCAGTTGCGCCCGGGGCAGCCCCCGCTGCGCCGCCAGCGCGCCCAGCGCCTCGGCCACCGTGCGGTCGTTTTCCTCGGTGCGCGCGAACAGTTTGGCGCCAAATGCATCACTGGTGATGCGCGGTGTGTGCTCGCCCCAGGGCCGCGCCAGACGTCCGCGCGCCAGCGGGCTCCAGGGCAGCACGGCCACGCCTTGGTCGCGGCACAGCGGCAACATGTCGCGTTCTTCCTCACGGTAGAGCAGGCTGAGTTCGGGCTGCATGCTGACGAACCGCGTCCAGCCGTGCTGCTGCGCCACCTGCTGCGCCTTGGCAAACTGCCATGCATGCATGCTGGACGCGCCGATATAGCGCGCCTTGCCCGCCTTGACCACGTCGTGCAGCGCCTCCATGGTTTCCTCGATGGGCGTATGCGGGTCCCAGCGGTGGATCTGGTAGAGATCCACATAGTCCATGCCCAGGCGCTTCAGGCTGGCGTCGATCTCGAACAGAATCGCCTTGCGCGACAGCCCGCCGAGATTGGGCGCCTGCCGCGACGGAAAGCGCACCTTGGTGGCCACGACGATTTCCTCGCGGCGGGTGAATTCGGGCAGCACGCGGCCGAGAATCTCCTCGGAGCTGCCATCTGAATAGGAATTGGCGGTATCGAAAAAGTTGATGCCCAGCTCGACCGCCTGCCGAATCAACGGGCGGCTGGCCGCCTCGCCCAGCGTCCAGGGATGGTTGCCGCGTTCGGGCACGCCATAGGTCATGCATCCCAGGCAGATGCGTGACACTTCCAGGCCGGTGCGGCCCAGCCGGATGGTTTCCATGCAAGTCTCCTTTTCGCCGGCGCAGGCCCGCGCAAG
>JAQTVS010000006.1:0-6013 GCA_028706735.1 Thiomonas sp. | reverse complement strand
GGTTGCCGCGTTCGGGCACGCCATAGGTCATGCATCCCAGGCAGATGCGTGACACTTCCAGGCCGGTGCGGCCCAGCCGGATGGTTTCCATGCAAGTCTCCTTTTCGCCGGCGCAGGCCCGCGCAAGGCATCATTGCAGCATGGCTGGTGCGGTTTTGCAGCCGGCCAGCGCGCAAGACCGCGCCGGCAAGCCGTCAGGCAGCGAAGCGAACTGTTGCGATCGGCACGTCCTCCGCCTGGGAAGGCGCTGGCATGGTGTCGAGTTCGTCATCGTGCGCGACCTCGGGATCGCAATCGATGCGCAGCAGTCCCGGCGCGTCCTGCGCGCCAAGGGGACGCCGGACCGCACCAAGTAGTTTTGCCGCCCAGGGGGACGGGCGGGGCGCAGCCCGGCCCTGGGGGCGCTCAGGCGCTGAGGTTGACAGCCGCTCCGCTCATGCCGCCCGCGGCGCTCTCCATGCTTTGCAGGCTCTGTATCAACTGCGTGAAGGCGGACAGCATGACGGACGCAGATCCGGAGGTGGCTGCGGACGTGCTGGTGGAAGATGCCGACAGGCTGTCCAGCAGCGTGCTCAGGCCGCTGCCGCTCGAGGCGCTGCCCGACGAGGGAGAGGTCGCGCTGAGCAACGCACCGATGCCGCATCCACCGCCACCATGTCCGCCGCGATGGCCACTGGCCTGCGCCGATTGCATCTGCGACTGGATCTGCTGATTGGCGCTTTGCGCCCCGCCGAGACTGCCCGGCTGCGGTGCAGCGCCCAGTGTCTGAAAGTCCTGCCGCACCTGCTGAAAAGGATTCACGGACGGCATGGCCGGGGAATATTGCGAAGAAGACACAAGCGCGGAAATGCGGACGTGTCCTGGATTTGCTGTTGGGTTGGGGCGTTGGGGCGTTGCATCGTTCGGTCCCATGCAAAGTCTGCGTCGCAGCCGATGCGCCGGGTCTGATGTGCATCACGTCCATGCCCTGTCTCATTGCTTCGTATGTCACCAGTCGTCACCGCAGCAGGATGGGCTCTCCTGCCCCCGGGATCTGCCACGGGATCTGACGGTTCTGCAACTGCGCACTGAAGGCTTTCATGCCGCGGTCGTAGTCGCCGTGCACCAGAAACACCTTGTGCGGCGCGCCGCAACGCGCCAGCCAAGCCAGCAGTTCACTTTGCCCGGCATGGGCGGAGAACCCGTTGATGGTGTGGATCTGCGCGCGCACCTGGATGTCTTCGTCGAACAGGCGCACATGCTTGGCGCCGTCGATGATGAGGCGGGCGAGCGTGCCGCCTGCGGCATAGCCGACGAAGATCACGCTGGCCGCCGCATTCCACAGGTTGTGCCGCAGATGATGGCGCACGCGCCCGCCAGTCGCCATGCCGGAACCGGCCATGATGACCGCGCCGCCGCGGATGGTGTTGATGGCCATGGATTCGGAGGCATCCCGCGTCATGCGCAGACCCGGCAGGGCGAAGGGATCGTTGGTCTGCAAGCGGGCGTTGAACTCGGCGCGCATGGCTTCGGGATAACGGGTGAAGATCTCGGTGGCGGAAATCGCCATGGGCGAGTCGAGAAAGGCGGCGAGATGGCGCGGCAGCCTGGCCTGCTCCATGCCCAGAGACAGGGCGTACAGCACTTCCTGCGCGCGCTCGAGGGCGAAGGTGGGAATGACCACGTTGCCGCCGCGCGCGTGGGTGGCGGAAATGGCGTCGATGAGTTCGTCGATCGACGCGCCCCAGGCGCGGTGGTCGCGGTCGCCATAGGTGGTTTCCATCACCACGAAGTCGGGCGGCGCGGGCGGGGCCTGCGGGTCGTCAAGCAACGGACGGCCCGGATTGCCAATGTCGCCGGAGAAGTAGACGGTGTGCGTCTTGCCGCCATCGCGCAATTCAAGAAAGATGGAGGCCGAGCCCAGAATGTGGCCTGCATTCATGAACGTGGCCTGCACGCCGTCGGCCACCTGCATGGGCTGGCCGTAGCTGGCCGTGCCATCGAAAAAATCCATGCTGTGAAACGCGTCGGCCAGGGTGTAGAGCGGCTGCGTGGGCGCATTGTCGCCACGGTGGCGGGCGTGGCGCTCGGCGCGGCGGGCTTCTTCTTCCTGCAGCCCGGCGGAATCGGTCAGGACGAGGCGGGCGAGCTCGCGCGTGGGGGCGGTGGAAATGATGCGGCCGCGAAAGCCCCGCTTCACCAACAAGGGAATGCGGCCGCAGTGGTCGAGGTGGGCGTGGGTGAGCAGCAAGACATCAATTTTCGAGGCGTCGAAGCCGAAGTCCTGCGCATTCTCCTCGGCCAGCTCGCGGCCGCCCTGAAACAGGCCGCAGTCGATGAGCACGCGGGCGTGGTCGGTTTCGATCAGGTGGCAGGAGCCAGTGACCTGTTTGGCAGCGCCGTGGCAAGACAGGCGGATCATGGCTGGAGTCCTTTATTGAGGTGCGGCGAGGTTTGCGTGCAGCCAGCGGAACACAGGTCGAGCACGCCCTGCGCCAGGTCGGCGTCGAGGGCGATGGTGTGCACGCCGGGCGCGCTCACGCCATCGACGGTATTGGCCACCGCGATTTGCGCAGCGCCTGCTGCACGGATTGCGCTGAGTGCGTCCCCCGCGAACAGGCCATGCACCGCGACGCAGACCGGCGGCGGGCTGCCTGCGGCACGCAGATGATCGAGCGCAGCAACCAGGGTGCGACCCGAGCTGATGATGTCGTCGATCAGCACCGGCGTGCGGCCCGGGTGCAGATGCAGGTCGGGGATGGTGGAACGCACCTCGGTGTCACCCAGACGGGTTTTCTGCACCACGACGACCGGCGCGTCGGCGCGCGCGGCCACGTCGGCAGCCCATTGCGCGCTTTCGCCGTCCGGCCCGACGATCAACGGACTGTCCACATGCGCTTTGATCCACTGCGCCATGCGCGGCGCGGCATGCAGCACACGGCTGCGCAGGTTGTAGACCTCGGACAAGTCGTGGATGCGGTGCAGATGCGGATCGACCGCGAGCAGCCAGTCGAAGTGCGCGCACAGCAGACGGGCGTAAAGACGCGCGGACACCGCCTGCCCCGGCTGGAAGCGGATGTCCTGGCGCATATAGGCCAGATAGGGCGCCACCAGTCCGACCTGCAGCACGCCCAGTTCGCGCAGGGTGTCCGCCGCCATCAACAGCGGCACGGTGCGCGCATCCGGCTGATTCAGGCTGCAGACCAGCACGGCCTGGCTACCCGGCGGGGGCGGTCCCACCCGCACCAGGCTCTCGCCATCAGGGAAGGTGTGGACCGCACAGGACAGAACACGCGCATCCGCCTTGCCCTGCAGAGCAAGCGCCATGGCCTGGGCGCGGGCCTCGTTGCCAGGCAGGGGATACAGCAGCAGGGGGGCAGTCATGTCGACACGTTCTTGGGGTGAGCCGCATGCGGCACGTGAAGGGGCTGTTTCACCTCAGAGGGTGTGAATGAATTCGGCGTGGCCGAGCAGCGCGTCCAAACGCCCCCGGTCAAGGCGCAAAGCACAGCCGTGCCCGTCGGCACGGCGCGCACTTACTGCACCAAGCGCAACGCCGATTGGGGCCATTTGGGTGCGAGGAGCGGACATGGCGAATTTGTTCACACCCTCTCAGCCCTCCAGATGAAAGATCGCCGGATGGCGTGCGACAAAATCAAGCGCGTAGGCCAGCTCGCCCTGCGACTCGGCATGCAGCACGAACAATGGCATGCCGCGCTCCACCCGGTCGCCCACATGCGCGCCCAGCCACAGCCCGGCGGTCTTGGCATGCGGCGCTCCGGCCAGCTTGGCAGCGCGCGCCAGCAGGCGGTTGTCGATGCGCGCCACACGGCCGGCCTGCGCCGCCTGGATGGGATGCATGAACGGCGCACGGCCCGGCTCGCGCAGCCCGCCCTGCGCGCGGCAGATTGCCTGGAACTTGCTCCAGGCGCGTCCGTCGGCCAAGGCCGTTGCGGCCAGATCAAACGCGGCCTGCCCCTTGGACAGACCGCCCAGCTCGATCACGGCGGCGGCCACCTGCAAGCTGCGCTGGCGCAGATCGTCCGGCGCATCCGACTGGTTCTGCAACACCGCCAGCACATCATGCGCCTCGAGCGCGGGCCCCACGCCACGCCCCACAGGCTGGCTGCCGTCGCTGATCAGGCCGTGCAACTTCAGGCCGGTGGCATGCGCGCTGAGCTGCAGGGCATGCAGCAGCGACTGCGCCTCCGCCTGGCTGCGCACCTTGGCGGTCGGCCCGGTGGGAATGTCGATGACCACATGTGTGGAACCAGCCGCCACTTTTTTCGACAGTACCGAGGCGACGAGCTGACCCTCGCTATCCAGATCGAGGGTGCGCTCCACGCGGATGAGCAGATCGTCGGCCGGGCTCATCTGCATCGCCCCGCCCCAGGTCATGCAGCCACCTTCGGCCTCCACCACGCGGCGCATCTCGTCCAGGGTGAGGTCCACCCGCGTCATGGTCTCCACCGTGTCCGCAGTGCCTGCGGGCGAGGTGATGGCGCGCGAACTTGTCTTGGGCATGACCAGCCCCAGGCTGGTGACGATGGACACGACCAGCGGGGTGGTGCGGTTGCCGGGCAGGCCTCCAATGCAATGCTTGTCCACCACCACGGGCTGCGACCAGCTCAGGCGGCGCCCGCTCTGCACCATCGCCCGCGTCAGGCTGGTGACTTCCGCCGGATTCATGCGCCCGCCCGCGCAGGCCGCCAGAAACGCGCTGATCTCCACATTCGACAGCCGCCCGGCAACCACATCGGCAATGATGGCGTCGAGCTGGCTTTCGCTCAAATGCTGGCCGTAAATCTTCGCCCGGACATGGCTCATGCTGTCGCTCGGCTGGGCATAGCGAAACCGCAGCCGCTCGCCCTCCGTCGGCGCAAGCCGCCGCCAGGCCGACTCGGACAGACCCGCCTCGTCCGGCCGCAGCAGTTCACCCGTCATCAGGATGTTGAGTGTGGCAATGATGCTGCGCTGCGGACTGATCACCTCGATGCGCGCATGCGCCTCGAAACCCTCGGCCCGGCACACCGGCGAGTCGGCCCGCAACACCACCACCGGCTCGTGATGCGTATCCACGCCGAGCCTGACGGGGCGTAACTGCAGGACGTCTGCAGCACCCGCAGTGACTTGGCTTTCAGCGTGTTCCTGCATGTCTCTGGATGTCAATTTTTAGCAGCCCCGCCCCGGATGCAGCGCAAACGCACCGACGCAGCCTTGATGTCAAACAACTGGAACTCAGACTAGTGCGCCACTCCATCGCTGGCAAGATCAGGCAAACCCGCGCAGCGGATTTGTCATGCATGGATGATTTGCATCAACCCAGCCCCACTTTCAATGCAGATGCGCAATGCCGCTGTGATCGCCTCTGCCGCTCCACACATGTTGGCGCCAATACAGATTGAGAGCACATGCCGATCGGTGATTGAGCCATGGCAAACGACCTGCGCGCGTGAAGATGGTGCGCGACATCCAGTGAATGTCCTGAGGATGATCTGCTCGGCGATGGCGTCGAACTGGCGGGCGTCCTGCGCGGGGGCGTAGGCGGCGGCGAAGCGCGGGTATTCGGCCATCGACATGCCCGCGGCCTGGGCCTCCTGAGAAAACGCCGGGCCGCCCCAAGTTTTCTCATCCCCCTCGGGGGGCCTGACGCGAACGCGGCAGGTCTGGGGGCGCTCCCGGGCGATGCGGGCTTTTTCCTGCGCGGTCACGAGGATGGGGATGCCTTCGGTGACGATGGCCATGCCGTTCTCCTGCGGCGCTGCCGGGGCCGCCTGGCCGCAGCTTAGGACGCGAGAACCCCTGCCGCGCTCAGTCCCGCATCACGGCCTCGATGTCGGCAACAGCCTTGGGTGCGGCGGCGGTGAGCACCTCGCAGGGCTGCCCCCCCGCGCGCACGGCGATATCGTCTTCAATGCGGATGCCGATGCTGTGGAATGCGGCGGGCACATCGTCGGCGCCGCGCACATATAGCCCCGGCTCGATGGTGAGCACCATGCCGTCGCGCAGGATGCGCGCCGGGCGCTTGCGGCTG
>JAQTVS010000224.1 GCA_028706735.1 Thiomonas sp. | reverse complement strand
TTTGAATCCATGTCCGTACTCCGCGAAAGATGGCGCATTGTTCCTTGCTCCACGCCGCTGTGACATTAGGAGAACCCTCTATACGCACTCACTGATTTTGGCTTTTGTCGTTGACAAAAATCAATCAGGTGAGTGCTGCAGTGCAACAATGTGAAACCCGTCCGACCGATTGCGCGATCTTGCTTGGAGCCGCTGGATGGGCTCCGGTTCAGCCGCGAGCCTGGGAAATGGCTACAGCCCGGCGATCGACAGCGGGCGGCGCAGGGTCATTCGCTTGGCGTAATGGCCTTCCATGCGTGCGAGCACGCCGGAGAGAAAACGCACGGCCTCGACGATGTGCGACCCCTTGTTGAGCATGGCGCACTCGGCGCGAATGCTCAGGGCGGCATCGCTGACCTCGGGGCGGGAGGGTTGGCCGCTGCGCGCCATGGTGTCGAGAATCTGGGTGGCCCAAATCACCGGCAGGTGGGCGGCCTCGCACATCCAGAGAATTTCTTCCTGCGCTTCGGACAGCCGCTCGAACCCTAGCTCCACCGCCAGATCGCCGCGCGCGACCATGACGCCGAGGCGCGGCTGCGCGAGGGCTTCGAGCAGGATGGCGGGCAGGTGGTCAAAGGCCTGGCGGTTTTCGATCTTGAGCACCACGCCGGCGTCGTCGCGATGCAGTGCGGTGAGCAGCGCGCGCAACTGGCGCACGTCTTGCGGGCTGCGCAAAAAGGACATGGCGACCAGGTCGAGATGGCGGGCCATCGCGGCGAGATCGCCGTGGTCTTTCGCGGTGAGCGCGGGAAGGTCGAAACGGGTGTCGGGAAAGTTGATGCCCTTTTCCGCCTTGAGCCGACTGCCGTTCGGCGCGGCGTGGGTGATGCGCAGTTGCAGGGTGTCGTCCGTGCGGGTTTCGATGGTCGCGCCAATGCGCCCATCGTCCAGCCACACACTTTGCCCGGCCTGCGCCGAGGTGAAGGCGGCTTCGAGCGTGCAGTGCACCTGCGGCGGTGTGGTGAAGGCGCCGTCGCGGCCGCGCTGCCCAGGATGGCCGGGGCGGTTTTCGCGCAGCAGAACCAGGGGGTCGCCGACAAACAGACGCAGTTCGCCCGGCACTTCGGCGATGCCTTGCAGCGTGCCTGCGGCCATTTCGGTGGGATCGTTCGTTAGTTTGAACGGCATGCCTTCCGCCAGATAGGCCGAGCGCTCAAAGGCGAACACCAGCAGCGCGCCCTCGCGAGAAATCAGCCTGCCTTGCCGCGCGCGCGCGCGCAGATCAGTGACATGCAGTAGCGTGGAAGAAGGCAACTGCGCGGGCAGGGGCGGGTGCAGCGCCCCGGCGAGCAGGATCGTTTGTCCCTCGGAAGCTTGCGGCGGCGGGCCCTCATCGCACCACAGCGCCAGCAGCGCGGGGGCGATGATTTGCCCGCGCACATCGTGCCGGGGCCGCAGATGCAGGATGCGGCCCTGCGGCAGCAGCTCGCCCGTGCGCGACTTGGGGCCCGCCAGATCGATCTGCACCAGCGGAGAAGGCGCAGCGTCAGTGCCATGCACCAAATCGACCATGCGTTGCCAGGTAGCGACATCGTCGTGGGCGCAGTTGATGCGGGCCACGTCCATGCCGGCCTCTGTCAGGGCGCGCAGCCCTGCAACGTCTTGCGCGTCTTCAGTAGCCAGGGTCACCATGATGCGCACCTCGCGCTCCGGCCGCGGCGGGTTGAGCAGGGCGGTGGTGTTGTGCTGCAGCAATTGCAGGCCCTCGACGAAAGTGCAGGGGGGCGCAGGGCGTTGGCTGCGGGCATGGCCGAGCAGGTCTTCGAGCCGGTCGAGCACCGCGTCGAGCGCGGCGAGCACATGGGTTTCCAGCATGCCCAGTGAAGAGAGGCCGAGCTGGGCCAGCTGGGTTTGCAACGGCCGCAGGTCGGCCTGGCGCACGGCGATGTAGTGCAGCAGATTGCGGGCGCTGGCGCGGCGCTGCGGTGGCAGAGCGTCGATGCGGTCTTGGTGGGCTTGCTCATACGCCAGCGCGGCGCGGCGCAAATCGGACACGGCGTCGAACAGCAAGCGGGGAGAAGCGGGAGCGGATACGGCGGACATGTGCGCTTGTTACCACGTGAAGGTGTCGGCCCTGTGTCAATCCGAATGATGACATCAGGGTGTCACGTCCTCCATGCACAGTGACGGCCTCAATCTGGGAGAAAATGAGATGGACGATTCAGTGCACAACGGCATGGACGTGTCCATGCGCGATTTCAAGATGGGCATGGGCATGATGAACCGCGAGGCTGCCAGCACGATGAAGGCGTTTGGCGCCTTCATGGGTGAGGCGCTGGGCGACGGCGTGCTTGACGCCAAGACCAAGGAACTCATCGCCCTGGGCATGGCGATCACCGCGCGCTGCGTCTATTGCATTGGCATCCATGTTGAGAAGTCGCTGCGTGCGGGCGTGAGCCACGCCGAGATCGTTGAGGTCTGCAAGGTGGCCATCGTCATGGGCGGCGGCCCGGCGATGACCTATATCGCCGAGGTCAAGAAGGCGCTCGATCTGTTTGAGAAGGTCCACGCCTGAGCACCTCGGCGCGCACCGGGGATCTCAAGGAAACGCCGGGCCGCACCAAGTGTCCTTGCCTCCTCGCGGGGGCCAGCCCAGCCCTGGGGGCGCTCAGAATTGCTCGTCGTCGCGCAGATAGCGCCACGCGCCCAGCGGCAGTGCGCCCAGGCGAACTTGGCCGACGCGCACGCGCTTGAGCCCGGTGACGCGCAGACCGACGAGTTCGCACATGCGGCGGATCTGGCGCTTCTTGCCTTCGCGCAGCACAAAGCGCAACTGCTGCGGATTGATCCACTCCACCTGCGCCGGGCGCAGCGGCTGGTCGTCGAGCTTCAGGCCGTGCCGCAGCAGAGCGAGTTGGCTCTCGGGAAACGCGGCTTGCACGTCTTCTTCCCCCACGCTGCGGGCCGAGGCCTCGTGCAGGCTGACGCGCACCAGATATTCCTTCTCGACCGCGCTGTCCTCGCCAATGAGCTGGCGGGCGACGCGGCCGTCCTGCGTGAGCACCAGCAGGCCGGTGGAGTCGATGTCGAGCCGGCCCGCCACGGCCAGATGCCGCAGGTGAGCGGGCGAAAATTGCCGCGGTGCGTCGCACTCTTCCCAGCGGCTTTCGGCCTTGATCAGCGCAATGGCCGGGGTGTAGCCGTGCTCCGCCTGCGCGCTGACATAGCCCACCGGCTTGTGCAGCAGGATGGTGGCCTGCGCCGCCTGCTGATGCTGCGCCACTTTGCGGATGGCGATGCGCGCGGCCGGCAAACGCGCCGACACCTTGGTACCCAGCACCGCCGGGGCGCCGTCCACCAAGACCCAGCCCTGTTCGATCCAGGCATCGGCCTCGCGCCGCGAGGCCAGGCCGAGTTCAGACATGCGCTTGGACAGGCGCACAGTGGATTCAGCATCGCCTTGCGGCATGGGTGCGCCATCGGGCTTGGCGGGCGTGCGGCGCGCTGGCGCAGGGTCTGCACGCAGCGGGCGTCCGGGCCAGGCGGAAGCGGGGCGGGGCTTGGTGGTCATGGGTCGACGGGGTCAGGTGCCGGGGCGTGCCGTAGGCGGGCGCTCAGGCCGTTTGCCAGCGCCTGCAGCGGCAGTTGCGACACCACCAGCCCGAAGAACACCAGCGCACAGCCAAACAGGGCGCGTGCGTCAAGCGCCTGTTGCAGCACCAGCCAGGCAGCCAGCGCGGCAAACACGCCTTCCATGCTGAAAATCACCGCGGCATGCGCAGGAATGGCATCGCGCTGCGCCACGACTTGCAAGGTGTAGGCCACGCCGACGGAGAGCGCGCCGCCGTAAACGATGGTCCAGGCCGCGCGCCGCAGCGCCTCCAGACTGACGGTTTCCACCAGCGCCCCGGCGCCCAGGCAAAGCAGGCCGCAGACCACGAACTGCACCACGGCGAGCTGCAGCGGATCGTGGCGCGGGGCCACGCGGCCGAGCAGCAAAATCTGCCCGGAGATGAACAGCGCGCCGCCCAGTTCCAGCCAGTCGCCATGCCGCACGCTGTAGCCGCTGCGCACGCTGAGAAAGTACATGCCCAGCGCGGCCAGCAGGGCGCCCAGCCACACGCCAGCGCCCACGCGCCGCCCCCACAAGAGGCCAAGCAGGGGAACGAGCACGACATAGAGCGAGCTGATGAAGCCGGCGTTGGCGACTGTGGTGGATTCCAGGCCGATCTGCTGCAGCGAGATGGAGAACGCCACCAGCACCCCGAGCAGTCCGCCATCGCGCAGCAGGCTGCGCGGTGTGGATGCCGGGTGCGCTGCGGCGTCGGGGCGGCGGCGCAGCGCCATGACAGCAAGCACCACGGCGGCGCCCAGCAGAAAGCGCAGGCTTGTGTAATAGAACGGGCCGATCTTGCCGATGCTCGCGGTCTGGGCGACAAAGGCCGTGCCCCAGATGAGCGAAGCCAGCAGCATGAGGGCGCTGGCGCGGAGCGAGGCGGTGGAGGTGGGCATGGCGGCGCAAACAAAAATCCGTCACGCGGGCGCGCGGCGGATTGGGGCAATGATAGGGGCGTTACATGCTGCGCCGGTACTGCCCGCCCACTTCGAACAGCGCCGTGGTGATCTGCCCCAGGCTGCACACCCGCACTGCGTCCATCAGCACGGCGAACACATTGCCGTTGTCGATGACCGCCTGTTGCAGACCTTGCAGCATGGCGGGCGCTTGCGCCGCGTGGCGCTGGTGAAAGTCGGCCAGGCGGTGCAGTTGCGATTCCTTTTCGTCCTCTGTGGAGCGCGCCAGTTCAAGGTGCGCCGACACCGTGTCGCCATGCGGGCTGCGGAAGGTGTTGACGCCGATGATGGGCAACTCGCCAGTGTGCTTGCGCATTTCGTAGAGCAGGCTTTCTTCCTGGATCTTGCTGCGCTGGTAGCCGGTTTCCATGGCGCCGAGCACGCCGCCCCGGTCGGCAATGGCCTCGAATTCCTTGAGCACCGCCTCTTCCACCAGATCGGTCAGTTCTTCAATGACAAAAGCGCCCTGATTCGGGTTCTCGCACTTGGCCAGCCCCCACTCGCGGTTGATGATGAGCTGAATCGCCATGGCGCGGCGCACGCTTTCCTCGGTGGGCGTGGTGATGGCCTCGTCAAACGCGTTGGTGTGCAGGCTGTTGCAGTTGTCGTAGATGGCGATGAGCGCCTGCAGCGTGGTGCGGATGTCGTTGAACGCGATCTCCTGCGCGTGCAGGCTGCGGCCGCTGGTCTGCACGTGATACTTGAGCTTCTGGCTGCGTTCATTGGCGCCGTATTTGTCGCGCATCGCAACCGCCCAGATGCGCCGCGCCACGCGCCCGAGCACGCTGTATTCCGGGTCCATGCCGTTGCTGAAAAAGAAGCTCAGGTTGG
>JAQTVS010000223.1 GCA_028706735.1 Thiomonas sp. | reverse complement strand
AACGGCTGTGTCATCGGGCTGGCTGCGGGGCAGGACATCACCGACGGCGTTATCCAGACGGCGCTCGACGCCGCGCGCGGCTTTGCTGGGCTGGCCGGCATGGATCTCGCCCGCGTGGTGTCCACCGCGACGTCCTACGACTGGAGCCAGACCGATTGGTCGCTGGATCAGGGCTACGGCGAGATGACCGCGCCGAGCCGCCATGTGGTGGCTTACGACTTTGGGGTGAAATACAACATCTTGCGCTTGCTGGCCGCGCGCGGCTGCCGCGTGACCGTGGTGCCGGCGCAAACTTCAGCAGCTGAGGTGCTCGCCATGCGCCCGAATGGCGTGTTTCTCTCCAACGGCCCGGGCGACCCGGAGCCCTGCGATTACGCCATTGCCGCGACGCAAAGCATCATTGCCGCCAACATGCCGACCTTCGGCATCTGCCTTGGGCATCAGATCATGGGGCTGGCGGCGGGCGGCAAGAGCTTCAAGATGAAGTTCGGCCATCACGGCGCCAATCATCCGGTCAAAGACCTGGATACCGGGCGCGTGTCCATCACCAGCCAGAACCACGGCTTTGCGGTGGACGCCGCCAGCCTGCCCGACACGGTGCGCACCACGCATGTGTCGCTGTTCGATGGCACTCTGCAAGGGCTGGCCTGGAAAGACAAGCCGGCCTTCTGCTTCCAGGGCCACCCAGAAGCGAGCCCAGGGCCGCATGACATCGGCTATCTGTTCGACCGCTTTGTCGGCCTGATGGATCGCGCCTGAGGCAGGGCAGACCAGATGCTCGGCGTCGTCAATCTATGGACCTATGTGCTCGGGGTGATTTTCATCGTCCTGCTGCCAGGGCCGAACTCGCTGTATGTGCTCAGCGTGGCTGCACAACGTGGCGTGCGTGCCGGGTATCAAGGCGCGCTGGGGGTATTTTTGGGTGACACGGTGTTGATGGTGCTGGCGGCCGCAGGTGCGGCCTCGCTGCTCGAAACCAATCTGACCCTCTACCACCTGGTGCAGGCGGCAGGCGCGCTTTATCTGGGCTGGCTCGGCATCAATCTGCTGCGCGCCGCCTGGACGCGCTGGCGCACGCCGGACACCGGCCTGCATGTCCACTCTCCGCTGCCGCATGCGCACCCGCAGCAAGCGGGAAAGCGCCTGGACAACCCCTTCCGCAAGGCGCTGTTCATCAGCCTGCTCAACCCCAAGGCGATTCTGTTCTTCGTCTCGTTCTTCATTCAGTTCGTCGATCCGCACTATGCCCATCCGGCGCTTTCATTCCTGCTGCTGGGCGTGATCACGCAATTTTTCAGCGTCCTGTACCTGTCGGTGCTGATCTTCGGCGGCGCGCGGGTGGCCGACGCATTCCGTCGCAGGCGTCGTTTGTCCGCGCTGACGATGGGCGCGACCGGCGCCGGATTCTTCGGTTTTGGCGTGAAGCTAGCGCTGGCCGCGACCGCGAGAACCCATTGATTTTTCACCTGATTCAACCGCAAAAGAGACTCGCCCATGCCCAAGCGCAGCGACATTAAAAGCATTCTGATCATCGGGGCCGGCCCCATCGTCATCGGCCAGGCCTGCGAGTTCGATTACTCGGGCGCCCAGGCTTGCAAGGCGCTGCGTGAAGAGGGCTACAAGGTCATCCTGGTCAACAGCAATCCGGCGACCATCATGACCGACCCGGAGACGGCCGATGTGACCTACATCGAGCCCATCACCTGGCAGGTGGTCGAGACCATTATCGAGAAGGAACGGCCTGACGCCATTTTGCCGACCATGGGCGGACAGACCGCGCTGAACTGCGCGCTCGACCTGCATCACAACGGCGTGCTGGGCAAATACGGGGTGGAGCTGATTGGCGCGAAGCCCGCGGCCATCGACATGGCCGAGGACCGCCAGAAGTTCAAGCAGGCCATGACCCGCATCGGCCTGGGCTCGGCGCGTTCGGGCATTGCGCATACGCTCGACGAAGCGTGGGCCGTGCAGAAGACCATCGGCTTCCCGGTCATCATCCGTCCCAGTTTCACCCTGGGCGGAACGGGCGGCGGCATCGCCTACAACCCGGAAGAGTTCGAGATCATCTGCAAGCGCGGCATCGAGGCGTCGCCCACCAGCGAGCTGCTGATCGAGGAGTCGCTGATCGGCTGGAAAGAGTTCGAGATGGAAGTGGTGCGCGACAGTGCGGACAACTGCATCATCGTCTGCTCCATCGAAAACCTGGACCCGATGGGCGTGCACACCGGCGACTCGATCACCGTCGCTCCGGCGCAGACGCTGACCGACAAGGAGTACCAGATCATGCGCAACGCCAGCATTGCGGTGCTGCGCGAGATCGGGGTGGATACCGGCGGGTCGAACGTGCAGTTCGCGGTCAATCCGGCAGACGGCCGGCTGATCGTGATCGAGATGAATCCGCGGGTCAGCCGCTCCTCGGCGCTGGCATCCAAGGCCACGGGTTTTCCCATTGCCAAGATCGCCGCCAAGCTGGCGGTGGGCTACACCCTCGACGAGTTGCGCAACGACATCACCGGCGGCGTGACCCCGGCGTCGTTCGAGCCGACCATCGACTATGTCGTGACCAAGGTGCCGCGTTTCGCCTTCGAGAAATTCCCCCAGGCCGATTCGCGCCTGACCACGCAGATGAAGTCGGTCGGCGAGGTCATGGCCATGGGCCGCACCTTCCAGGAAAGCTTCCAGAAGGCGCTGCGCGGGCTGGAAGTCGGCGTCGATGGCATGAACGAAAAGACCCAGGACCGCGAGGTGCTGGAAAAGGAACTGGGCGAGCCCGGCCCCGAGCGCATCTGGTACGTCGGCGACGCGTTCGCGCAGGGCATGAGCCTGGAGGAAGTGCATCAGCTCACCCGCATCGATCCTTGGTTCCTGGCGCAGATCCAGGACATCGTGCGCACCGAACTCGAAATCGAAAAGCACAGCCTCGACGCCCTCGACCACGACACCCTGTTTGCCATCAAGCAAAAGGGATTTTCCGACCGCCGCCTGGCCAAGCTGCTGCACACCACCGAGACCGCGGTGCGCGATCGCCGCCGCGCACTGCAGGTGCGGCCCGTGTTCAAGCGGGTCGATACCTGCGCCGCCGAGTTCGGCACCCAGACGGCGTATCTCTACTCGACTTACGACGAGGAATGCGAGGCCGCACCCACGTCGCGCAAAAAGATCATGGTGCTCGGCGGCGGCCCCAACCGCATCGGCCAGGGCATCGAGTTCGACTATTGCTGCGTGCACGCCGCGCTGGCGCTGCGCGAGGACGGCTTTGAAACCATCATGGTCAACTGCAACCCGGAAACCGTGTCCACTGACTACGACACCTCCGACCGGCTGTATTTCGAGCCGCTGACCCTTGAAGACGTGCTGGAAATCGTCGACAGGGAGCAGCCCGCGGGGGTCATCGTGCAATACGGCGGCCAGACACCGCTCAAGCTGGCGCTCGACCTGGAAGCCTTTGGGGTGCCCATCATCGGCACCAGCCCGGACATGATCGACATGGCCGAGGACCGCGAGCGCTTCCAGCAACTGGTCGAGCAGCTCGGCCTGCTGCAGCCGCCAAACCGCACCGCGCGTTCGGAAGCCGAGGCGCTGGCAAAGGCCGGGGAGATCGGCTATCCGCTGGTGGTGCGACCCAGCTACGTGCTGGGCGGGCGGGCGATGGAAATCGTGCATGAACAGCGCGACCTCGAGCGCTATATGCGCGAAGCGGTGAGGGTGTCGCACGACTCGCCGGTGCTGCTCGACCGCTTCCTCAACGATGCCATCGAATGCGATGTCGACGCCATTTGCGATGGCGCGCAGGTTTTCATCGGCGGGGTGATGGAGCACATCGAACAGGCGGGAGTGCATTCGGGCGATTCGGCCTGCTCGCTTCCCGCCTATTCGCTGTCGGCGCAGACCGTGGCGCGCATCAAGGAGCAGACCGTCAAGCTCGCCCACGGTCTGAAAGTCGTCGGGCTGATGAACGTGCAGTTCGCCATCCAGCATCTGGATGGTGAGGACCGCATCTTTCTGCTGGAGGTGAACCCGCGCGCCTCGCGCACCGTGCCCTACGTCTCCAAGGCGACGGGGCTGCAACTGGCGAAGATCGCCGCGCGCTGCATGGTTGGGCAGACCCTCGCGCAGCAGGGGGTGGAGAAGGAAGTGACGCCGCCTTATTACTGCGTCAAGGAGGCCGTGTTCCCCTTCGCCAAATTCCCCGGGGTCGATCCCATCCTCGGGCCGGAAATGAAGTCCACCGGCGAGGTCATGGGTGTGGGGCGCACGTTCGGCGAGGCCTTCGTCAAGTCGCAACTTGCCGCGGGAACCCGCCTGCCCGATCCGCAAGCCGGGGGCAAGGTGTTCATCTCGGTCAAGCAGAGCGACAAGCCCGACGCGGTGGACGTTGCGCGCCAACTGGCCGGGATGGGTTTTTCGCTGGTGGCCACGCGCGGCACGGCGGCGGCCATTGCGGCGGCCGGAGTGGAGGTGCAGGTAGTGAATAAGGTGACCGAAGGCCGTCCCAACGTGGTGGACATGCTCAAGAACGGCGAGATCGTGCTGGTCGTTAACACGGTGGAAGAGCGGCGCAACGCCATCACCGACTCGCGCGCCATCCGCATCTCGGCCCTGGCTGCGCGCGTGACAACCTACACCACGATATCCGGCGCGCTCGCGGCGGTCGAGGGGATGAAGCAACTGCAGAAAATCGCCGTTTATCCCCTGCAGTCGTTCAACGCAGCGTAAAATTCGAACTCATCCGAGCACCGCGGCGCAACTGGCTGCGGTGCTCGTTTTTTTCTCGTTTGACGGAGGGCCACAACCATGCCGACCCCCATGACGCGCAAGGGCGCGGAACAAATCAAGCAGGAGCTGCAGAGACTCAAGTCCATCGAACGCCCGGCGGTGATCCAGGCGATCGCTGATGCGCGTGCGCAGGGCGACTTGTCGGAAAACGCTGAGTACGATGCCGCGCGCGAAAAGCAGGGCTTCATCGAAGGACGCATCGCCGATCTCGAAGGCAAGCTGGGCACCGCGCAGATCATCGATCCGGCGGAACTGCATGCCGATGGCCGCGTGGTGTTCGGCGCAACCGTCGAACTGACCGACGAATCCAGCGGTGACGAAATCACCTATCAGATCGTCGGCGACGACGAGGCCGATTTGAAGCAAGGCCTGATTTCGGTGAATTCGCCCATCGCCCGCGCGCTGATCGGCAAGGAAGCTGGTGAGGTGGCCAAGGTCGCCGCGCCCGGAGGCGTACGGCATTACGAAATCCTGGCGGTGCATTACCGATGATCGATCTGCGCGCCCGCTGGTTTCTGGCCGCGCTCTGGCTCGGTGGACTGGCCGCGGTCGGGCTGATCGGTGCGCCGACCGCTTTCGCCACCGTGCCGGAGAAAATGCTCGCCGCTGCGGTGGCCAGTCGCA
>JAQTVS010000222.1:4119-5413 GCA_028706735.1 Thiomonas sp. | reverse complement strand
AGGGGCATGGCAGCGACAAGGCTGTCATCCTCGGCTTGATGGGCGAGCAGCCCGATACGGTGGACGTAGACGCCATTCCCGCGTGCATCGCGGCGTTGCAGATCACGCACCGGCTCGACCTGCTCGGTACGCAAGCGCTGGACTTCGACCTCGCGCGCGACATCGTGTTTTTCGCGCTCAAGCAACTTCCGCTGCATGCCAACGGGATGCAATTTTCCGCCCATGACGCCGCAGGGGCACTGCTCGATCAGCGGGTTTATTACTCCGTGGGCGGCGGCTTCGTGGTGAGCGAAGACGTCGCGGCCGATGGAGAAAAGCAGAAACGCATCGCGCCCGACACCACCGTGCTGCCCCTGCCTTTTCACAGCGGGGCAGAGCTGCTGGAACTCACGCGTGCGCACAAACTCAGCATCGCCGACGTCATGCGCCGCAACGAGCAGCATTGGCGCACCGATGCCGAAATCGACCGCGGCCTGCAGCACATCTGGCAGGTCATGCAAGCCTGCGTCGCACATGGCTGCGCCACCGAAGGCGATCTGCCCGGCTGGCTGCATGTGCGCCGCCGTGCCCCAAAGCTCTATCGCACCCTGAGCGGCGCAGACGGAGTTACGCCGACCGATGCCGCCCTGCCGACACCCTCAACGCCCCTGAGCGATCCGCTGCAAGTCATTGACTGGGTCAACCTCTTCGCCCTGGCCGTCAATGAAGAAAACGCCGCGGGCGGCCGTGTGGTCACCGCGCCGACCAACGGCGCCGCAGGCATCATCCCCGCCGTGCTGCATTACTACACCCGCTTCGTGCCGCAGGCCAGCGATGCAGGCGTCATCGACTTCCTGCTCACCGCGGGCGCCATCGGCTTGCTCTACAAAGAAAACGCCTCGATCAGCGGCGCCGAGGTCGGCTGCCAGGGCGAGGTCGGCGTGGCCTGCTCCATGGCCGCCGGTGCGCTTTGCGCCGTCATCGGCGGCACGCCCGAACAGGTGGAAAACGCTGCGGAGATCGGCATGGAACACCACCTCGGCCTGACCTGCGACCCCGTCGGCGGCCTAGTGCAAGTGCCGTGCATCGAACGCAACGCCATCGGTTCGGTGCAGGCCCTCAATGCCGCGCGCATGGCCCTGCACGGCGACGGCCGCCACATCGTCTCGCTCGATCAGGTCATCAAGACCATGCGCGAAACCGGCGCCGACATGCAGACCAAATACAAAGAAACCGCCCGAGGCGGCCTGGCCGTGAATATTGTGGAGTGCTGAGTTCGTACACGGAACAGTGCCTGCGCACTGTTCCGTGACGA
>JAQTVS010000222.1:0-4019 GCA_028706735.1 Thiomonas sp. | reverse complement strand
ACGAAGGGTCTCGGGCCCTGCAAGGCCCGAACCTCCTGAGTCGCCATTTCGGGGTTTTGAGAGAGGATGCCTGCGCACTGTTCCGTGACGAACGAAGGGTCTCGGGCCCTGCAAGGCCCGAACCTCCTGAGTCGCCATTTCGGGGTTTTGAGAGAGGATGCCTGCGCACTGTTCCGTGACGAACGAAGGGTCTCGGGCCCTGCAAGGCCCGAACCTCCCGAGCCGCCATTTCGGGGTTTTGATCGACCCCCAAACTGCTCACCGCCTTTGAGGCGTTCGGTATGCTTCTGTCATTCTTCGTCCCTGCTTGAGTCGCAACCCCATGATCTTCCTCACCGGAGCTGCCGGTTTCATCGGCGCCAACTTTGTGCACCACTGGCTGAGCCAGTCCGAAGAGCCCGTGCTCGTGCTCGACGCGCTCACCTATGCTGGCAATCTGGAGAGCCTGGCCAGCGTGCAGGGCGATGCGCGCTACCACTTCGCGCAGGTTGACATCTGCGACCGCCCCGCGGTGGCCGCACTGCTGGCCCAACACCGCCCCCGCGCCATCCTGCACTTCGCCGCCGAGAGCCACGTCGACCGTTCCATCCACGGCCCCGGCGATTTCATCCGCACTAATATCGGCGGCACCTTCGAGCTGCTCGAAGCCACCCGCGCCTACTGGGCCGCATTGCCAGAGACAGAAAAAACCGCCTTCCGCTTCCTGCACGTCTCCACCGACGAGGTCTACGGCAGCCTCTCGCCCACCGACCCCGCCTTCACCGAGACCACGCCCTACGCGCCCAACAGTCCCTACGCCGCGAGCAAGGCGGCAAGCGATCACCTCGTGCGCGCCTGGCATCACACCTACGGCCTGCCGGTGCTCACCACCAACTGCTCCAACAACTACGGCCCCTACCAGTTCCCCGAGAAACTCATCCCGCTGATGATCCACAACGCCCTGGCGGGAAAGGCTCTGCCGGTCTATGGAGACGGTCAGAACGTGCGCGACTGGCTGTATGTGGAGGACCACTGCCGCGCCATCGCCCGCGTGCTCGAAGCCGGCGCCCTGGGCGAGACCTACAACGTCGGCGGCTGCAACGAGGTGAAGAATCTCGATGTCGTCCACACCCTGTGCGACCTGCTCGATGCGCTGCGCCCCAAGATGGATGGCAGCAGCTACAAAAACCAGATCAGCTTCGTCACCGACCGTCCCGGCCACGACCGCCGCTACGCCATCGACGCCCGCAAGATCGAGCGCGAACTGGGCTGGACGCCGCAGGAGACCTTCACCACCGGCTTGCGCAAAACCGTGCAGTGGTATCTCGACCATCCCGACTGGGTGGCGCACGTCACCAGCGGCGCCTACCGCCAATGGGTCGGCAAGCAGTACGGAGCCTCCGCTTGAGCCCGCCGCGCATCCTGCTGCTCGGCGCAGACGGCCAGGTCGGCTGGGAGCTGCGTCGCGCGCTGCTGCCGCTGGGTGAGGTGCTACCGCTGAACCGCACCCAAGCCGACCTCTGGGATGTGCCGGCCCTGCGCGCCGTGCTCGACCGCACCCGCCCGCAGTGCATCGTCAATGCCGCCGCCTACACCGCCGTCGACAAAGCCGAGACCGAGCCCGAACTGGCCCAGCGCATCAACGCCGCAGCGCCGGGCTTGCTCGCCGCGTGGGCCGCTGAACACAACGCCATGCTGGTGCATTACTCCACCGACTACGTGTTCGACGGCGCCAAACCCGCGCCCTATGTCGAAACCGATCCACCCAACCCGCAAAGCGCCTACGGCCGCAGCAAGCTCGCGGGCGAACAGGCCATCACCGCCAGCGGCTGCCGCCACCTCATGCTGCGCACCTCCTGGGTGTACGCCGCGCACGGGGGCAACTTCGCCAAAACCATGCTCAAACTCGCCGCCGAGCGCGACAGCCTGCGGGTGATCGCCGACCAGTTCGGCGCGCCCACCAGCGCCGAGCTCATCGCCGACACCACCGCGCTGATGCTGCAGCGCCTGCGCACCGATCCGGCGCTTGCCGCACAGGCCAGCGGCCTGTATCACCTCACCGCGCAGGGCAGCACCAGTTGGCACGGCTATGCGCAATTCGTCATCGCTGCCGCCGCCGCCCGCGGCCTGCCGCTGCGCTGCGCGCCTGAAGCCGTGCAGCCCATCACCACCGCCGACTATCCCTTGCCCGCCCCGCGCCCGGCCAACTCCCGGCTGGACTGCACAAAACTCCAAACCACCTTCAACCTGTTTCTGCCCCCCTGGCAGACCCAGGTGCAACGCCTGATCGACGAACTTCCGCTATGACCCAGCCACGCAAAGGCCTCATCCTCGCCGGCGGCTCCGGCACCCGGCTCTACCCCGTCACCCAGGCGGTGAGCAAGCAACTGCTGCCGGTGTACGACAAGCCGATGATCTACTACCCGCTGTCCGCGCTCATGCTCGCGGGCATTCAGGATGTGCTCATCATCTCCACCCCGCAGGACACCCCGCGCTTCGCCCAGTTGCTCGGCGACGGCAGCCAGTGGGGACTCAATTTGCAGTACGCCGTGCAGCCCTCGCCCGACGGCCTGGCGCAGGCCTTTGTCATCGGCCGCGACTTCATCGGCAATGCCCCCAGCGCGCTGGTGCTGGGCGACAACCTGTTCTGGGGCCACGATCTGCAGGCCTCGCTCAAAGAAGCCCATGCGCAAACGGAAGGCGCGACGGTCTACGCCTATCACGTGCACGACCCCGAGCGCTACGGCGTGGTCGAGTTCGACACGACGGGCCGCGCCATCAGCATCGAAGAAAAACCCGCCAGCCCGAAGAGCAGCTACGCCGTCACCGGCCTGTACTTCTACGACAATCAAGTGTGCGACATCGCCGCCCACCTCAAGCCTTCGCCGCGCGGCGAGCTGGAAATCACCGACGTCAACCGGGTGTACCTGGAGCAGGGCCGGTTGCAGGTGCAGACCCTCGGCCGCGGCTACGCCTGGCTGGACACCGGCACCCACGACAGCCTGCTCGAAGCCGGGCAGTTCATCGCCACCATCGAAAAGCGCCAAGGCCTGAAAGTGGCCTGTCCGGAAGAAATCGCATTCCGTCAAAGCTGGATTACTGCCGTCCAGCTCGAACAACTGGCCAGCCCGATGAAAAAGAACGGCTATGGCCAGTACCTGCTGCGCCTGCTGGCCGAGGAGAAGGTATGAAGGTCATTCCCACCGCCTTGCCCGAAGTGCTCATCCTCGAACCCAAGGTGTTTGGCGATGACCGCGGCTTCTTCTTCGAAAGCTACAACCGCAAGACCTTCGCGGCCGATACCGGGCTGGATGTGGAGTTCGTGCAGGACAACCACTCCAAGTCGGCCCAGGGCGTGCTGCGCGGCCTGCACTATCAACTCGTCAAACCCCAGGGCAAGCTGGTGCGCGCGGTCACCGGCACGGTCTGGGACGTGGCGGTGGACCTGCGCCGCAGCTCGCCGCGCTTCAAGCAGTGGGTGGGCGTGGAGCTGAGCGCGCAGAACCAGCGCCTGCTGTGGGTGCCGCCGGGCTTCGGCCACGGCTTCGTGGTGCTGAGCGAAACCGCCGACTTTCTCTACAAGACCACCGATTACTGGTACCCCGAGCACGACCGCAATCTGGCGTGGAACGACCCGGAGCTGGCCATCGCCTGGCCGCTGGAAGGCCTGCAACTCGCAGACGGACTACCGAGTCTGGCGGCCAAGGACGCGGCCGCGCCGCTGCTGGCGCAGGCGGAGATTTACGGCTGAGAGCGCCCCAGACCTGCCGCGTTCGCGTCAGGCCCCCCGAGGGGGATGAGGCCCGCGGCTCCAATCTGCCCTGCGGCAGCTTGGACGGAGCCGAATCCGAGCGGCTTGCAAGCCGCGAGGTGGACAAGAAAACTTGGGACGGCCCGGCGTTTTCTCATGAGGCTAGGAGCCTGTCGGGCTTTGGTCGTCGAAAGCGAAAATGGGGCCCAGCGAGGACAGTTTTTGCCGGATTTGCAGACCCATAGCCCCGCTATGGGTCAAAAAGACGGTGAAAACGAGCTTGCGAAGT
>JAQTVS010000221.1 GCA_028706735.1 Thiomonas sp. | reverse complement strand
TCATGCACAGGCCCGTTCCGTGCGCTTTTCACTCGCCCGCTTGCCAGGTCTGATTGCACTCGACATCGCGGACGACGGACTGGGCTTCACCAGCCAGGCGCAGGCCAGCCAGACCGCCTTCGGGCTGCGCGGCATGCGCGAGCGTGCCCACCTGCTGGGCGGCACGCTGGAATGCATCAGCGCGCCAGGCCAAGGCACCGCCATCCGCCTGCGCGTGCCTTGCGCGGACGTCTGAGCACGCCATGGACACCCTGCGCGTGCTCATCGTGGACGACCATGCCCTGGTCGGCGCTGGTCTGGCGCGCATGCTGGAGGCGGACGGCCTGCAGACGCAGTGGTGCGGCGATGCCGCGCAGGCGCTGGACGCCATCCGCCATGCCGCCTGGAGCGTGGTGCTGCTCGACGTGTCCCTGGCAGGCAGCGACGGGCTCGATCTGCTCAAACGCATCAAAGCCAGCCATCCCCGCCTGCCCGTGCTGATGCTCAGCATGCATGCCGAGCACCTGTTCGCCATGCGCGCCCTGCGCGGCGGGGCCGCCGGCTATCTCACCAAGGACAGCGCGCCAGAGATCCTGGTCGATGCCATCCGCGCCGTCGCCAAGGGCAAGCGCTATCTCACCGGGCCAGTGGCCGAGCAGCTTGCCAACCACTTCCAGGACGGCGAAGCGGCGCACGCCCTCCCCCACCAGAATTTGAGCGACCGCGAATTGCAGGTGCTGCTGCGCATTGGCGCCGGGCGCACCGTCGGCGAAGTGGCGCGCGAACTGCATCTGAGCGTCAAGACCATCAGCACGCACAAGACCCATCTGATGCAAAAAATGGCCATCGCGCGCGACGCCGATCTGGTGCGCTACGCGCTCGACCACGGCTTGGCATAACGGCGACGCTCCAAGCCGTCAGAAATTTCCGACCCCGCAACGCGCCCTTGTCCGATGCCGCCATGCGCCAGCGACCGATGGCCGCAGCCGCAGCGCCCTTCAACAATGCATCCATGATTTCCCTGAATTCTCCGAGAGCAAGCACATGCAACTGATGGTGGTCGACGATTCCGCGCTGGTGCGCGAACGCCTGGCAACTCTGCTCTGCGGCGTCGCCGGGGTGCAGGGCGTGCTGCAGGCCGACAGCGGGCAGCAGGCGCTGGATCTGCTGCAGCGCGACACCGCAGGCGCTGTGCGCTTCATCGTGCTCGATATTGAAATGCCCGGCGAGAGCGGGCTGCAACTCCTGCAGCGCATCAAGGCCCGCCGGGGCGATGTGCGCATCGCCATGTTCACACAGCATGCCAACTCGCAGCACCGCGCCCGCAGCCTGGACGGCGGCGCGGATTACTTCTTCGACAAAAGCTCCGGCATCGAGCCCCTCGAAGCCGTCGTGCGCCAACTGGCCGCGCAATTCCACTGTCCTGCACCCCTGAACACGCCATGACCGACTCCACCACCACACAACAGGCGGACGCCGCCGTGCAAAGCGACGCCCTGTGCGCGCAGGCGCTTCCCGTGCTCGGGCAACAGATCGACGCCGGCCGGGCGCAGATGGAAACCGCCATCCTGGCGCTGAGCCAGCGCTTTTCCAGCCTGTACAGCCGGCTTGAAAACGCCGTCAAGGCCTCGCAGCATGCAGCCGCCGGCATGGACGGCGGTGTAGGCGTGGTTGCCGTGTTTCAGCGCAGCGAAGGCGAACTGGGCGACGTGCTCAGCCAACTGCGCGCCGCGCTGGCCAAGCGCGCCGCCATGGTGAGCGAGGTGCTGGGCATGTCGCGCTACACCGATGCGCTGGAAAAGATGTCCGCCGAAGTGGCCGCGCTGGCCGCCAAGACCAATCTGCTCGCGCTCAACGCCGCCATCGAGGCCGCGCGTGCTGGCGAAAACGGCCGCGGCTTCGCGGTGGTGGCCGACGAGGTGCGCAAGCTCTCGGCGCAATCGCGCGACACCGGCCGCAAGATGGGCGAGCAGGTGCAGATCATCACCGGCGCCATCCAGACGCTCACCCGATCTGCCGAACAGTCGCAGAAGGAGGAGCGGCAATTTCTCAGCCGGTCCGAATCGTCCATCGACCAGGTGCTCACCCGGCTGCGCGATGTCGCCACCGGCCTGTCCGAGTCAAGCGATCTGCTGCAGCGCGAAAGCAGCGGCATCCGCGAAGAGATCGGCGACGTGCTGGTGTCGCTGCAGTTCCAGGACCGGGTCAGCCAGATTCTCACCCACAGCCGCGACAGCCTCGACGCCCTGGTGGTGGAACTGCAAAGCTACCAGTCGCGCCGCGCCGGCAACGCCGACGCGCCGCTGGACACCGCGGGCTTCATGCAGCGCATCGCCAGCGGCTACACCACGCAGGAGCAGCGCCTGAATCACGGCGGCCAGTCCACGGTCGATGCGCAGGACGGCGGCGACATCACCTTTTTCTGAAGCACGCTCTCCACTTCACTTTCGTTCCACTCCATTCACTTGCACATTGCCATGGCCAAAACCATTCTTATCGTCGACGACTCCGCCTCACTGCGCCAGGTGGTCAATATCGCCCTCGCCAGCGCGGGCTATGACGTCATCGAAGCCGTTGATGGCGTGGACGCGCTGACCAAGCTCGACGGCCGCAAGATCCACCTCATCATCAGCGACGTGAACATGCCCAATATGGACGGCATCACTCTGGTGAAAGAGATCAAGCAGAAGGCCGACTACAAGTTCACCCCCATCATCATGCTCACCACCGAGAGCCAGGATGACATGAAGGCGCAAGGCCAGGCCGCAGGCGCCCGGGCCTGGGTGGTCAAGCCCTTCCAGCCGGCGCAGATGCTGGCCGCGGTCTCCAAACTCATCGCCCCCTGAACCCCGCCAGAGGAGACGCCGTGGACATCACCCATCAACAAGCCGGCCCGGTGTGCAGCGTGGCGCTGCAGGGCGCGCTGGACATCTATGCCGCCGCGCAGGTGCGCGAACGCCTTGCCGACCTGATCGCGCAGCATCCGCTGATTGAGCTGCAACTCGCCGAGGTCGACGAGATCGACGCTTCGGGCGTGCAAATCCTGCTCGCCGCCAAGCAGCAAGCCAGCAACCTGGAGCACAACCTCAGGCTCAGCGCGCACAGCCCGGCCGTGATCGACGCGCTCGAACTCTGCGGCCTGCTGGCCTATTTCGGCGACCCGGTGGTCGAGTTCGGCCGCAGCACCCAAGCCAAGGAGCCCGCATGAACTTCGAACAACAAATGCAGCAGGCGATGCGCTCGTTCATCGTCGAAGCCCACGAACTGCTCGAAGGCATGGAGCAGGGGTTGATGGAACTGGAGACGCAGGCGCAGGGCGACGAAGGCGAGCGCATCAACGCCCTGTTCCGCGCCGCGCACACCATCAAGGGGTCCGCCGGCCTGTTCGGGCTGGACGGCATCGTGCGCTTTACGCATCACCTGGAAAGCGTGCTTGACCTGATGCGCGCCGATAAGCTGCCCGTCAGCCCCGGGCTCGTGGCCGTGTTGCTGCAGGGCCGCGACCACCTCGCCCAGTTGATCGAGCAGGTGGACCAGAACGGCGAATGCGTCGGCGGCACGCCGGAAGAACTGGCGCTGGTGGCCCGCCTGCAGGCCGCGCAGCAACCGGCAGGCGGGGCGCTGGCGGTGGCAGCGCCAGTCGCCGTGCCGGTTCTGCATGCCGACAGCGCAGCAGACCCTGTCACCATCCTGGCCCACGGCGCTGCGCTCACCGCCACCTGGCATCTGTCCTTGCGCTTCGGCGCCGACAGTCTGCGCAATGGCATGGACCCGCTGGCCTTCATCCGCTATCTGCGCGGCCTGGGCGAGATCGTCGGCCTGGTCACACTGACCGACGCCCTGCCGCCGCTGGACGCGATGGACGCCGAAACCAGCTACCTCGGCTTCGAGATCAACTTCAAGAGCGAAGCCAGCAAGGAGGAGATTGCCGCGGTGTTCGAGTTCGTGCAGGAGGACAGCACCATCCGCATCCTGCCCGCGCACAGCCGCATTGCCGACTATGTGCAGCTCATCCGCAGCATGCCGGAAGACGATCTGCGGCTGGGCGACATCCTGGTGCAGATTGGCACCCTCACGCAAAAGGAACTGGCCGACGCGCTGAACGTGCAGCACGACGCGCAGACCGGTGGCGCACCTGCCGCGCCGCTGGGGGAAATTCTGGTGCGCGAAGGCGCCACGCATCAGCCCATCGTGCAGGCCGCGCTGGACAAGCAGAAGCAGGTCAAGGACAAGCGCAGCCGCGACAGCCAGATGCTGCGCGTGGCCGCAGACAAGCTCGACGCCCTCATCAATCTGGTGGGCGAACTGGTGATTGCCAGCGCGGGCAACGCCCTGCATGCGCAAAACGCCGCGCAAACCGAAGCCGCAGCCCAAATCACCCGCCTGGTGGAAGACATCCGCGAGCGAGCGCTGAAACTGCGCATGGTGGAAATCGGCGAAACCTTCGCCCGCTTCCAGCGCGTGGTGCGCGATGTGTCGCGCGAGATCGGCAAAGACATTGCCCTGGTCATCGAAGGCGCCGACACCGAGATGGACAAGACCCTGGTCGAGCGCATCGCCGACCCGCTGATGCACCTGGTGCGCAATTCGATGGATCATGGCATCGAAACGCCTGATGTGCGCGCCGCCCGCGGCAAACCGGCACAGGGCACGCTGAAGTTGTCGGCCTGCCACGATTCGGGCAGCATCCTCATCACCGTGGCAGACGATGGCGGCGGGCTCAACCGCGAACGCATCCTGGCCAAGGCGGTGGAGCGCGGCCTGCTCAAGCCCGAGCTGGCCTCCGCCCTGCCCGACCATGAAGTCTGGACGCTGATTTTCGAACCCGGCTTCTCCACCGCCGACGCCATCACCGACCTGTCCGGCCGCGGCGTGGGCATGGACGTGGTCAAGCGCAATATCGAAGCCATCCGCGGCAGCATCGACATCCAAAGCACCGCGGGCCGAGGCACGCAGATGCGCCTGCGCCTGCCACTCACCCTGGCCATCATCGACGGCTTCCTGGTGCGCGGCGGCGACCACACCTTCGTCCTGCCGCTGGACGCCGTGGTGGAGTGCATGGAGCACCCGCTGGCGGACCATCGCCAGGGCTATATCAACCTGCGCGGCGAGGTGTTGCCGCTCTTGCATCTGCAAGAGGCGTTAGGTCTGGACACGCCGTCGCCTGTCAATGCAGGTGCGGCCGCCACACGCCGCCGCAATGTGGTCGTCACCCAAACTGCGGGGCAACGCGCCGGGCTGGTGGTGGACGCGCTGCTGGGCGAGTACCAGACCGTCATCAAGCCGCTGGGCGCGCTGTTCACGCATCTGCAAGGCATCAGCGGCTCGACCATTCTGGGCAATGGCGATGTGGCCTTGATTCTGGATGTCCCCACGCTGGTGGGCCGCGCCAGCCGACATGCCCTGGAAGCAAGGCAAACCGCGCTGGCGTCGTGATGCGCCATTCCAACACGCTCTGAAACG
>JAQTVS010000220.1:4163-5480 GCA_028706735.1 Thiomonas sp. | reverse complement strand
TTTTGCGTTTATTTCCCCTGTTGCTGTCGACTATATGTAACAAAAAGTCCCATTTTTAACGATGTATTGCGGCGCTTTCGGGGCATCTGCCTCAGGAGAGCGCCAATTTTGATGGTGTCCAATCAGTCTGAACTAAAAAAGTTTGCTGGTGGAGCGCCCAAATCAGGGAGTTGTCATGAATTCATCCTTATTGAAAGCGGGAGCCGTTGCGCTTGTGGCTTCTGTGTTTCTTTCTGCGTGTGGCGGAAGCGGAACAACGGATCTCGCAGCCGCCAACACGGCAACCGCTGGCACGGGAACCGCTGCAATCGCCAGCCCGCAGCCAACGATCACCGGGGGCATCGCGTCAAGTGATCAGACGGCGACAACTATTGCCACTTCCGGGGCGACGACACCGACACCGACACCGACACCGACACCGACACCGACACCGGCTCCGGCTCCGACTCCGACTCCGACTCCGACTCCGACTCCGACTCCGACTCCGGTTTCCGCAACCTGCGCGACGTCGACCACGAATCTGGCAGCTGGTCTGGTGGACTACGGCAAGAACCTGCGCCCGTTCTCTCCGCTAGCCAAGCCCGCCAAGGGCCAGCGCGTGGCTGACCCGGACTTCCCCGGCACCTACATCGTGCGCGTGACAGACACCCTGGCGGATTTCAATGCCAATGTGGCGATGCCGGCCTACCCGACCACGCAAGGTTGGAACTGCAACGAATCGCGCTTCGTGCTCTACGTCACCGGCGCAAAGACGGGGGGGAAGCAAGGCTGGGCAATGTTTGACGGCAAGACCTATGCCTTCATCAAGTTCCTGCCCATCAATCCGCCCGACATCGAGCAGTACTACTGGAGCCATTCAGATCCGACCAAGCTGGTCTATATCGACAACCGGGAAAGCAGCGGCGCCATCATCATGCGCATGATGGAAATCAACGTCGAAACCGGCGTGCAGACCGTGCTGCACGACTTCATGCCCGACATCAAGGCGCAGGGCTGGCCTACCACCGGCCCTGTGCGCGCAGGCTATCCGTTCTACAGCGGCGGCGATCTGGAGCTGTGGGGTCTGGGCGCGGGCGGTATTCCGAATGTCAGCGGGCAGCTCGGCCTCAACGCCTTCGGCTTCAACGCCAAGACCGGCAAACTCACGCGCTACAACGGCATTCCGCTGGCACAGGCGCGCGGCACCACGCCGTTCCCGCTCAAGAGCGGCAAGGGCTGGGCCTGGCCGGACTGGGCGAACCACACCACCGTGGTGTTCGACCTGAACGGCAACATCGTGCGCACCGTGCAGTTTGATGCCATTGAGCACCTGGACAC
>JAQTVS010000220.1:0-4153 GCA_028706735.1 Thiomonas sp. | reverse complement strand
TCGTGGGCACGCAGTATGACGGCCCATCGGGCAGCGGCAACCTGATGGTGGCCAATTTGGCAACGGGCGTGGTCTCCACGGTCATTGGCATGAGCAAAGGCGACGGTTACCCCCGCACCAGCACCCTCATCAGTTCCGGTGCGTGGAAGATGCCCGGCTGGGTGGCCATGGGCGTGACCGGCTCGCCCTACGGCAGCACGGCGGACAACGGCAGCAACAACGCCCCGGTGACGAATCCACAGACCTACATTGACCAGGAAGTTTCCATCGCCAACGTGGACACCGGCGCGGTGTTCCGCGTGGCGCATCACCGCAGCACCGGACACTACAGCAACGCCCCGGTGAACAACTACTGGGCGCAGACCAACGTCACGCCAAGTCCGAGCGGCACGCGCATTCTGGTGCAGAGCGATTGGGGCAACGCCAATCCGAAGGCGCCTGTGATCAACCCGAATGCATCGGTGGACACCTACGTCATCGAGCTCCAGGCCTATCAGCCCAACTGATGCTTTGCTGATGATTGCTGCCGCCGAAAGTGGGGCGTCATCAAATGAGGCTCACGCTGAGGTCCCGGCAGCAGACCGCAGCCGCTGAGCGCCCCCAGGGCCGGGCACTCCCCACCCCATCCCTCCCCGTGAGCGGGGGAGGGAGTGATCTCACCTCCCCCACGGCGTGGGGGAGGTCGGGAGGGGGATGGTCCAGCCCGCCCCCCGTGGGGGGCAAGGAAGCTTGGGGCGGCCCGGCGTTTTCTCAGGAGAGCGCCCCCAGACCTGCCGCGTTCGCGTCAGGCCCCCCGAGGGGGATGAGAAAACTTGGGGCGGCCCGGCGTTTTCTCAGGAGTGACACGGCAACGCATACGGTTTGGAATTTTTCGCAAACCCGCACCCCTGTTTCAAGGGGAGTGCGCGTTTGCCCGGTTCAGAACTGGCTGGATCGGGGGGGTGTCAAGGCGCAGACGGCAGTCATAATGTGTGTCCGCTGTCCTGCGGCGATCTGGCATTGCCGATTCTGTTGCAAGCATTCCTGAAAAAAATGGATGATCCCCATCGCCTCAAGGTTTTAGACGGTTTACGTGCAGTCGCTATTATTTTGGTGATTGGATACCATTATTTTGTGCGCTGGACGCCACCGCTATCGCCAGAAAATTTTTACCCGTATGGTGATTTTGCAACGCACTTCTGGTTGTTCAGATACGGGGATCTGGGTGTTGAGTTGTTTTTTATTATATCTGGTTTTGTTATTAGTATGACATTATTTCGCTGTCGTACAATAGGCCAATTTTATTGGAAACGATTTTCCAGATTATTTCCGACGATGTTGCTGTGCTCGGCATTGACGTTTGTGATTTTGACGATTCTTCCGCAAAACGCTTTTCGACCGCAGTTGCGTGATTTTTTGCCAAGTCTCACATTTACTGACCCGTTGCTCTGGAGCAAAGTTTTTGGCGTCCCGTTTCGGGCGGTCGATGGGGCTTATTGGTCGCTTTTTGTCGAAGTCAAATTTTATTTTTGGATTAGCATTGTTTATTTTATTGCGGGCGCGACACGATTTTTCAGAACGGCCGCATGGGCGTTCGGCGCTTTGGTGCTGCTCTATCTGGTTGTGCGGGTACTGAATTTGCCGCATCTGTGGGCGATCGATTTTATTTTTGCGCTCGGTGCATTGCCTTGGTTTGTTGCGGGCATTGGGTTTTACGCGCTATTTTCTGATAGAAAAAACAAATTCGCCTGGATTTTGCTGATAGAGTCTGTGGTCGCATTGGCAGCCTTGCATCTGGGAACGCATGCGGGGACTCCGGCGCCATTCATCGCGCTTGGGTTTGGGTATGCGGTTTTTCTGGCGCTCTTGATGCGCCCGAGATGGGTTGCCTGGCTGGCTTATCCTCCCCTCGCAGCGATAGGCATGGCGAGTTACAGCCTTTATTTGCTGCACCAATCCATTGGCGTCGCACTTCTTGATTTATTGCGTCATTCAATCGGCGGCGATGGCCATGTTTTTTACGCGCTTGTTGTGCCATTTTTGGCGGGCGCTCTGATTTTTGCCTCGCTGGTCATTTACCGCTATTGGGAAGCTCCTGCAAAAGAATTTTTGCTCTCCTGGCGGAGGGTTCGGAGTGCGCCATTGGGCGAGGCTGCCGCTGCAGGGCGTTCTGATCAATCGACGTAATGGGTTGATCGTCAATCCGTTACATCATCTGTGGGGAATGCATCCTTCATTCGCCATGCTTTTTCTGGAGACTCAAGATGATCCCGTCCCGACGCAAATTTATCCAACGCTCACTCCTCACGCTTCCAGCTGTTGGCGCGCTGTCTGCCTGCGGCGGCGGCTCCTCGAGTAGTCCAACGGCAACAACCGGGGCGACGACGCCTTCCGCTGCCGTGCCTGTAGTGGCCGGCGTCGACTTGTCGAGTGGCCTGCAAAACTATGGGTTGAAGGCCATGCCGTACAGCAAACTGGCCAAACCGGCAAAAGGGCAGACGGTGACTGACCCGGATTTCGGCGTCAAGATCACCCGCATCTCGGATTGTGTGGCGGATTTCAAGAATCTCTGCGTTGCGCCAGCCTACCCGACAGCCATGGCATGGAACGCGGATGAGACCCGCTTCATCCTTTACGTCCCGGGCTCAACCATGCAGTCGGGCGGGCAGCAGGGATGGGCCATGTACAACGGCACGACCTACGCATTCATCAAGTTCCTTGACATCAATCCTGGCGACGTGGAGCAGTTTTATTGGGATCACCAGGATCCGGCAACGCTCTACTACATCGATAACCATTCGGTGGGCAGCACGATTGTGGCCGATCTCACCGCGATCAATGTCGAAACCGGCGTCAAAACCATCGAATACAGTTTCATGCCGAATCTGCCCGCTGGTTGGCCGCGGACGGGCCCGGTGCGCTGCGGCTACCCATTCGCACTCGGCATCAATGCCAAGGGCGAACGCATCTGGGGGTTGGGCGCGGGCGGCATTCCGAACGTCAACGGTCAGTTGGGCTTGAATGTGTTCGGCTTCAACCAGACGACCAAGCAGATGGTGTTCTACGACACCAACTATGTCGCGCAAGCGCAGGCGCGCGGCACGACGCCGTTTCCTCTGCTGTCCGGTCAGGGATGGGTGGCCCCCGACCCGGCCTCGCAGAACGGCACGACAGGGCGGGTGTTCATTCTCGACATCAACGGCAGATATGTGCGCACCGTCAACTTCGATGCGTATGAGCACTGCGACACGGCGCTCAATGCTGCGGGCCACGACATGCTGGTCGGTTCGCAGTTCAACCGCACCACGGGGGGCAATGGCAACGTCATCGCGGCTGATTTGAATACGGGAGCCGTGCAGAATCTGGTGGGTGAATCCAGCTCGCCGGCGTTCGGCTACCCCGCCACAGGCAGTCTGACGGGATCTACAGCCTGGAAAAACCCGATGTGGATCGCCACCGGCATGACGGGCGACATTTACGGCACCGGCAACAGCGGTCCAACCGCCAATCCGACCACCTTGCTCGATCAGGAAATCATGCTCACCAGTCTGACCACGGGGTTGACTTATCGTTTTGCCCACCACCGCAGCACCGGCAACTACAGCAACGCGCCGCAGAGCAACTACTGGGCTCAGACCAATGTGACGCTCAGCACCAGCGGCACGCGCATTCTGTTCCAGAGCGACTGGGGCAATGGCGATCCAAGCAACCCGGTGCTTGACCCGAATGCTGCGGTGGACACCTACGTCATCGAGCTGCCGAGCTACAAGGCATAAGCCGCGCAGACCTCAGGCGCCCTGCACGCAGAACACCGCCTCTGATGCCAGCAGCCCGGGAGCGAAGGTGATGCGGCGGCCGTTGCGCACGCCGAAGGCGTCGATCACCTTCAGGCCGCAATGCGCGGCCAGACGTTCGAAGTCGGCATAGGTGGCCACGCGCAGATTGGGCGTGTTGTACCACTCGTAAGGCAGCTCGGGCGTCACTGGCAGGCGGCCAGTCAGGATCTGCAGGCGGATGCTCCAGTGGGCGAAGTTGGCGAAGCTGAGAATGCCCAGCCGACCCACGCGCGCGGTTTCGCGCAGGGCGTTTTCGGTGTGGCGGATATTGGGCAGGCTGTCGATCTGCAGCACCACGTCGAAACTGCGGTCGCCGAACATGGACAAGCCCTGTTCAA
>JAQTVS010000005.1 GCA_028706735.1 Thiomonas sp. | reverse complement strand
GTTCACACTCGGGTCGAGCCGCATGCGCGTGCCTTCGGGAATGGCGTTGGCCTGATTCTCCAGGTTGTGGCCATCGGTCCGGTTTGCAGGCCAAGAGAAAGTCGGCCACTTTGCCGGGCTGGGAAGGGAGATGCCCATGACATGATTGATGGCGCCGTCCTTGAGTTCCTGCGCTGTGATCTCTCCCCCGATGAACGGCAGGCCCGTCGCCGTGGTGCCGTAGGGGTTGGGATAGATGCCATCACTCTGGTCGGTGTTCTGGATGCGCCCGCCCCAGCAGGCGCTCCACTGGCCGTTGCTCTGACGCATGATCCAGAAATCCCACAGTGTCTTGGTGCTGATGTCGTAAATGGACAGTTCACTATCGGTGCCGTCCGCCGAAGTCGCACCGGCTGGGATAGGCACGTTTTGCCACTGCGCAATCAGCTTGGGGTCGGTCCAGCCCTTGTTCTGGCAGTCGTTGAAGCCGACGTTGACGGTCTTTTCGATCGGAAAGATGGGCATGCCGCCCTGCCAGGTCACCGTCTTGGAGCCGCCGACCGTCTGCACAAAGTAAATCGGTGCGGCGTAACTGCTGGTGTTGATCGACGTGGTGCCGTTGTAACGGTTCACGATCTGCGCGACCAGATTTTTCGCATACGTTGCCGACATTGGATTCAGCGGCGCATTCGCTGGAATCGACTGGTACCAGAAGCTCGACGCGGCGAACACCCGGGTCGGAGTGGTCGCAGCAGCGGTCGTCGGGCTCGTCGCGGTTGGCGTCGTTCCCGCAGGAGCTGTCGTTGTTGTTGCAACCGGAGTCGGAGCCGTCGGGCTCGTCGCGGTTGGCGTCGTTCCCGCAGGAGCAGTTGTCGTTGTTGCAACCAGAGTCGGCATCGGAGCTGGTGTCGTTGTAGCAACTGTGGCTGGGGCCAATTCCTGCGTGCTCAAGGCGAGACCACTCTCGCTGGCCGTTCCGCCCCCGCAAGCGCTCAGCGTCAAAATCAAACCGCTAGTCATCAACAAACGCACGTGGTGATACATGACAAATCCCTTCCGTCGTGCGCGGATAGGGCCTAAATCCTCTGGCACGACTCGTCCAATGCAACTCAAGCACCCAAATAGGCCGCAGAAAACGCGATGAAGGGCCGTTTTGTCCCCATACTTCGTTTTCTGTGGCTCCCCATGCTCGGGCACGCTGAAAGTCTCGGCATGCTACAGGCCAAGCCTCGTTTCGCAAGGTAGGAAAATGATGAAAAACTTATGGGAATTTTCCGATTCGCCTGGCGAATATTTTAATTCCTGTTGTAACGCACTTAAATTGTGCAAAAAAACAGGAAAATGCTCTAGGCTGGTGCGATTTGCGATGGGCATGCCATGAGTGCGTCATTGACTGACTTGCGAGTCAGTCCCCTCCGGCTCAAAATCGCGATCCAAGGCATCTCAACCTCATATTGAATCGCCCAAGCCACCAATGGATGGCCATAGTCAACTCTCGCATAACTTCTATGAGCGAATGCCCAAGTCCTACTCCATCAGAACGATATCCCAGTCATATTCCGGTTCAGATCCGCCTCAACCATCATGGCGCAGAGTTGCTCCAGCGTGGTGGTCGACTCCCAGCCGAGCTTGGCCTTTGCCTTGGCCGGATTGCCGATGAGCAAGTCCACCTCCGCCGGGCGGTAGAACTTGGGATTAATGGACACAATGGTCTTGCCAGTGGACATATTGATGCCGCGCTCCTGCTCGGCCTTGCCCTGCCATTCGATGGCAATGCCCGCCCCCCTAGCCGCCATGCTCACAAAATCGCGCACGGTCTCGGTACGATTGGTCGCCAGCACGAAAGTGTCGGGCGCATCGGCCTGCAGCATGCGCCACATCCCCTCGACATAGTCCTTGGCATAGCCCCAGTCGCGCTTAGCATCGAGATTGCCGAGTTCCAGCACATCCAGCTTGCCAAGCTTGATCTTGGCGATGCTGTCGGTAATCTTGCGAGTAACGAACTCTCGGCCACGCAGCGGGCTTTCGTGATTGAACAGAATCCCACTGCTGCCGAAAATCCCATAGCTTTCACGATAATTCACCGTCATCCAGTGTGCATACAGCTTTGCAATTCCATAAGGACTGCGCGGATAAAATGGCGTGCCCTCATTCTGGGGTATGGCCTGCACCATGCCGAACATTTCCGAGGTGCTGGCCTGATAGAAGCGAATTTTCGGATCGACAATACGGATCGCTTCCAGCATGTTGAGCGGCCCCAGACCGGTGATCTGCGCGGTGGCGTGTGGTTGAGAAAAACTCACCCCCACGAAACTGTGCGCGGCAAGGTTATAAATCTCCGAGGCGCCAGACTCCTGCAGCAGACGAATGGCTGAGCCCAGATCAGTCAGGTCAAATTCAACCAAGTGAAGATTCGGGTGTTTGCTGATTTGCAATTCATCGATACGCCAGAAATTGACGGAACTATTCCTTCGGTATGCCCCATAGACCACATAACCCTTGCTGAGCAATAACTCGGACAGGTAGGCGCCATCCTGTCCAGTGATCCCAGTAACAACCGCAATCCTTTCGCTCATCATGACCCTCGCTTTGGTGAAGTTCGACGTCTAGGTTCTTGCATTCCATGCGTTCGCCCGGTACCACTGCAGTGTCTCGCCGATTCCCGCTTCGAGGGAATAGCGCAACGTGAACCCGAGCGATTGCAACCGGGAAACATCACAGTGGCGTTTCGGGATGCCAACGGGTTGGTCGCTGACCCATTTGACCTGCAGGGTGCGGGTCGCTGACTTGGAAAGTGCATCGACGAGTGCGCCCATGGTTGTTTCCAATCCGCTGGCGATATTGATTTCTCCGCTGTGTTTTTCCATGGCCAGTATGGCGGCCTGTGCAGCGTCATCGGCATAGAGGAAGTCTCGCGTCGTCTGCGGCTTACCCCAGACCTCAAGGACAGCGTCTGCTTCGGCTTCTGCGCGAACCGTCTTGACCACCAGAGAGGGAATGACGTGGCCCGTCTCCGTGTTGAACTTGTCATGTGGTCCGTACAGATTGGTAAAAATTCCGTAGCAAAAATCCATACCAAAAGACTGTCGGAGGATTTGCAGATGGCCCAGGGACCCGCGCTTGGCCAGCGCATACCCATATTCCCCTGCATGTGGCGCGCCCATCCAGAAGTGTTTTTCCTGCAGGGGCAAGCTGATGTACGGAAAGGCATACGACGCCACGGTGCCTGCGAAGAAGACTTTTTCCACCCCATATTTGGCGCAGGCGTCGAGGACGTACAGGCTCATGAGCGTATTGGCTTTGAATGAAAGCGCCTGATTCTGCAGATTGCCCTTGATGCCGAAAACAAGAGAGGCGAGGTGAAACACATGGGTGGGCCGATGCCGGTCGAAATAACGCTCTATGTCCCCCTCGTCCAGGCAGTTCAACTCGGCTTTCGTCGGAGCCAGGATGGTTTCGTGGCCCTGCTTCCTTAGCTCACTGAGGATGGCGGCTCCAAGGACGCCGCCCGCGCCGGTCACCAGAATCGTGGAATCAGTCTTCATGGGGGCTTGTGGCATCTGCATCGCGCTCAGGTTCTACCGTAGACGTCTTCGAAGCGGACGATGTCGTCTTCGCCGAGATAGGCGCCGCTCTGCACTTCAATCATCACCAAATCGAGAATGCCGGGGTTCTCCAGCCTGTGCCGGATTCCGGCGGGAATGTAGGTGGATTCATTGGTGCGGATCAGCACATCCATCTCGCCATTCACCACCCTCGCGGTGCCACTCACCACAACCCAGTGCTCACTGCGGTGGTAATGCATTTGCAGCGACAGGGCATGCTTGGGTTTGACGACGATGCGTTTGATCTTGAAGTGCTCGCCCTCTTCCAGCACCGTGTAGGTCCCCCAGGGACGGTACACCTCGCGGTGGAGCTTGTACGCCACGTGACCCCGCGCCTTGAGCTGGGCGGCTATCTGCTTGACGTCCTGCGCGCGATGGCGGTCGGCCACGAGCAGGGCGTCGGGCGTATCGACGATGATGAGATCCCGCACCCCCACAAGGGCGACCACGCGGTCAGCACCTTGCACGTAGCAGTTCTGCGCATCATGCACCAAAGCCTGACCGTTCAGGCGGTTGCCATCCGGGTCTGGAACCTGTAGCGCACTGAGCGCGTTCCAGGAGCCGATATCGCTCCACCCGATGTCGCATGGCACGACAGCCACATGTGCGGAGTTTTCCATCAATGCGTAGTCAATGGAAATGTCGGGCGCGAATTCAAAAGACTCAGCCTGGAGTTCGATCAGGGAGATGCCTGCGTTCTGCAACTGCTGTGAGGCGCCCAGGCAAGCCTGCACACTCTCTAGCACGCTCGGAGCGTGTTGCGCGAGTTCACTCAATACTGCATCGACGCGAAAGCAAAACAGGCCGCTGTTCCAGAGGTAGTTGCCGCTAGCGAGGAATTCGGCGGCTTTATCCAGGGTGGGCTTTTCAATGAAACGGGTCACTGAATTGCCTCGGGTCTCGATGTAACCAAAACCGGTTTCCGGAGCCGTCGGCTCGATGCCGAACGTCACCAGCTTGCCTTGCTCGGCGAGGGCGCAGGCCTTTGCCACTGCAGCAGCAAAGGCCTCGTCAAGCGTAATGAGATGGTCGGCCGGCAGCACCAGCAGCGTGACATCGGCGCCGACATGCTGTTCAGCCCAGAGTGCCGCTGCAGCGAGGGCGGGAGCGGTGTTGCGGCCGAAGGGCTCGAGTATGAAGGCAGCTGCGAGGTTCGTGCGGTTGATCTGGGCAAGTTCGTCCTTGGTCTTGAAGAGCAGTTCCCGGTTGGTGACGGTCAGCACCTGCTGCACTCCGGGGAGCGCGATGGCGCGCTGATAGGTCTTCTGCAGCAGACTCTGCCCGTCTGACAACTGCATAAAGGGCTTTGGATGCTGCTCACGCGAGACGGGCCACAGCCGCGTGCCGGCGCCGCCGCTGAGAATGACGGGAAGCAACTTGCATGTCGCCGACGCCAGCGGTGTAATGGCCAAGATGCCATCGTCTTTCATCGGCCCCTCCCTTGTTGTGAAAGGCGACCTGAAAGGATTTCGCGCAGCGCGATGGGAAAAAACGCGACATCGCGCACTAGATAGCGCTTGATCAGCCGTTTCGGGTCCTGCGTCATTCGCCAGGCCCATTCGAATCCGGCCCTTTGAATCCAGCGTGGCGCTCGCCTGAGCGTGCCAGCCGCGAAGTCCAGCGCCGCGCCGATGCAAAGCACCATGCCAACGTCAAGGCGGGCGAGATTGGCATGGCTCCAGATTTCTTGCTTTGGCGAGCCCACTCCAAGGAACAGGAAGTCTGGCCTGCCCGCGCGGCACAGGTCGATGATGTCCTGGGTTTGCCTTGCATCGTTCTCGAAGCCAAAAGGCGGACAGTGCACGCCAACAACCTGCAAGGCAGGATGTTTCTTGCGCAGGGCTTCACTTGCCCGAGCCGCAACTCCCGGCATTCCGCCAACGAAGGCCACACGCAAGCCACTTGATGCGGCCCGCTCGCACAATGCCGCAAGCAAGTCAGGGCCGGACACTCGGGCAGGCAACGACTTACCTGGAATGAGGCGACTAGCCCAGACCACCGGCATGCCGTCGGCAAACAAGAAACGAGCGCTGCGAAAAATTTCATGCACCTCAGGATGCCGATCCGCGGTGACGATGAGATCGACATTTGGCGTGATGACCAGGCCCTTGCTCACCTGGTCGCGATCACGCACTGCATTGACGATCGCGTCCACGGCTGACTGGAATGCCAGCGCGTCAAATGGCAGGCCGAAGAGTTGGATACGTTGGGACGTTTGCATATCAATTGCTCAGCGTTGCCTCTGCCATCAGGGAGATGGCCCGCGTTCCGTGCGCACCCAGGTGCGTTCACGTCGAAATACGAACCCAATGTAAATGGGGACTTTCCACAGGACGTAGAACGGAATCGCGGCAAGCTCTCCCGCAGTGAGGACATCCCGCCCGAAACTCCACCACGCCACCAGCATGCTCAGGCCGAACAGCAGGCAAACGGCGGCGATGAACAGCAGGGGAAGCAGCCAGCCCAGCAGCATGAAGCCGCCCAGCGCCATCAAGCTCTGCGCAGAGAGCAACAGGACGAGGAGGGCCAGTGGAGGCACGCAGAGGTCTGCCACCGCGGCCAGCAGCATGCCGCTGCGCTTGCGTCGCGCCAGGGCGAAGAGTGCAGGCGCTTTGGCAAGCATGCCCAGATGCCCATGCTCCCACCGTGTGCGCTGCTTGCGCGACCCCTGCGCACTGGGCGGGAGGCTGCTGATGACTTCGGCGCCGGGCTCGAAGCGAGGAGCTGCGCCAGCACAGGTCATGTCCAGCCCGAGTTTGAGATCTTCCACCAAATGCGATCCGCCCAGATCGAAGCGCGAGAGCAACTGCGTGGGGAACGCCATTCCGCTTCCCATGAGCTGGCTAGGCAAGCCGAACGCTAGGTAACCCAACGGACGCACCAGCGTTTTGAAGCGCCAGGCAAAGGCAGACACCTTATTCATCAAAGTGACGTCTGTCGGCAACTGCATGCGGTAATGCGCCTGGATGGGCGTCTGCCTCAATGTTGCCTGGCTAGCCAGGAGCGGGATCGCACCGGGGCTTGCGAGGCAGTCCGCGTCGAGGACAATCACCACTTCGGGTTGGAGCGCAGCGAGATGCTGCATGCCAAAGGCGAGGGCAAATCCCTTGCCACGGCGCTGCGGATCATGACGTTCGATGACGCTTGCTCCCGCGTCGCGTGCGCTTTGCGCGGTCTCGTCGCTGCAGTTGTCTGCCACTACCAGCAGGTGGTCCGCGGCACGGAGCTGGGGAAGGACGGATCGGATCGTGCGCGCGATTCCGTCCGCCTCGTCATGCGCTGGCATGAGAACGGCGATGCTGCCGATCGGCACTGGGGCAGGCGCCGCAGCCTGCAAGGCTGAACGTCGGGCGCTGTGCAAAGCTCCTGCCACCTGCACCACAAGCATTAGCACTGGAACCGCAGCAAACACCATCAGTGCAAGGAACAACCCCTCGAAAAATAGACTCATGATGTCCGCCCCAATGCATGCGCTTGATGAAACAAAGCCCCCAGGCGCTGAGCTTCGCGGTCAACGTCATGCTTGGCCATCACCTCGTCGCGCGCCAGTGCGCCCATGCGGGCGAGTTGTGCCGCGTCGGCACGAAGGCAGCGCTGCATAGCAACTGCCAGGGCGTCGGGGTCGCCTGCGGCGCACAGCCAGCCGCTACGGCCATCTTGGACGAGTTCAGGAATGGCGGCGATCTGCGTGCCGACAACCGGACGCCTCAGCGCCATGGCTTCCATCATCACCACCGGCAAGCCCTCGGCGAAGCTGGAGACCACCAAGGCCCGCGAGGCCAGCAACAGGCGCCGCACCTCCGCGCTGTCGACCCAGCCTGTGATACGGACGATGCCAGCGAGGTCGCGACGGTCGATCTCCGCTTCCAGTTGCGCCCGCAATTCGCCGTCGCCAGCCAGTAGCAGTTGGAAGACCTCGCCTTCGAGCGCCAGGATCTGCGCTGCCTCGATCAGCAGCAGATGCCCCTTCTGCTCGGTCAGCCGACCCACGCATAGCAATTGACTGCCTACATTGGGTTCGGCGTCAGCGTCCGCATGGAACGCCGGTTCGACGCCGCAGCGCACCACCTCGATCTTGTCCCACTGCGCCGGCAGCGCCCAACGGTACAGCTGGCTGCGGCAAAAGGAACTGATAGCAACGACGAAGCTGCTGTGCGTGATTTTTTCGCGCAGATGGATGCCTATCGGCTTGTCGAACTCTTCCGGCCCATGCACGGTGAAGCTGTATGACGGTCCGCCGAGCAAGCGCGCCAACATCGCCACCTCGGCCGAATTGGTGCCGAAGTGCGCATGCACATGGGCCGTACCCTCTGCCTGCGTCCACTTCACCAAGCGACAGGCCTCGGCCACATAGACACAATGGTGCAGCGGCGAGCGCTCGTTGTGGCGCGACAACCGCACTGCCCAGGCCAGCGCCCGCAAAAACCGCAGCGGCCGCGTTGCGGCCATGTGCACCATCGCCCCGGCCAGGCCGAGCAGCCCGTCTTGCAGCACGTAGCGCGTCCGTTCGCGCTCTGCCTGATCAGCGGGATCCACCACGTCGGCATCCCAGCCGCGCAGTGCGATGCGCTGTACGGCAAAACCCTGCCTCTCCAGCGCCTGGATTTCGCGCCGTATGAAGGTGTGGCTAACCTTGGGATATTGATTGACAAAGTAGGCGACCTGCATAACAGACTCCTGCGACCCGCAATCATGGCGACGGCAAAGTACCGACGTCATTGCCATGCAAGGGTCGTGCCGGAATACCCGCCACCGTCACGCCGGGTGGCACGTCGCGCGTCACGACCGACAGCGCGCCCACCCGGCAACCCTGGCCCAGCACCACGCCGCCCAGCACTTGGGCGTAGGCGCCGAGTTCCACTTCATCCTCCAGCACGGGAACCGAGCCCCCTTCGGACTTGTTGCCAATGGTCACGCCCTGGCGCAGAGTGCAGTTGCGGCCGATGCGCGCCTGCGGGTGCACAAACACGCCGCCAAAATGAAAGATGCGCAGCCCTCCGCCGATCTCCGCCTCCTTGGGCAGACTGATGCCGGTGCATGTCTCCACCAAGCGGAACAGCAGCCAATACAGACGAAGCCTGAAGCGTTTGCCCACTCCCGGCGTCATGGCATCCACGCGGCGGCCATAGCGATAGACCCAGATCGCCCAGATGGACTGCTCTTTGAAAAAGGGTCGCGCCACACCGAGCCGCAACAGGTCCTGTTGCCAAAGTGGGTCGTCATGGATTGCCACGGCGGTCCCTGTAAGACGTCATTTCAAACATCAGGCGGCAACCGGCCGACGAGTCGGGCGGCGAAGCAGGAAATGATTCATCGGCTTTTCAATAAAAATGTACACCAAGCACCCAAGCAATATGCCTGCCATGACGGACACCAAGCCAAACAAGTCCCCGTGTAAATGCGACAGCCACGAAACGCGAACGATGGTTTCGTAGATCAGTGGGTGAAACAGATAGATGCTGAACGACGCAGCGCCAAGGAAGACGATGAACTCAACAACTCTGCCATGCCCATAATCTGAAAATAAATGGATAGCAACGATTGCCGTCGGGATCAAAAAGCGCAGCAGCTGAAAATAACCCGTCCTAGGAGCCGTAAACGAAATGACTGTCAAGACAATAAAAGCGGCAAGTGCGGTCAACAGGTTGAACGGAGTTTTTCCGCCCCATTTCGCCCATGCCAAATATAAAACACAGCCTGACACAAAGTACAGCATCAAAGGGTCGCCCGTGATATAGGTGAAGTTGGCCCAGCCTAGCTTCGGCCCCTGAAGGTGGAAAAACTGCATCGCGAATATATCCAACACAATCGCAAGAGTGGTTAGAATAATTGCCTTAGTCTTATTTTTTGAAATCGAAATCATAATAAAAAACACATAATAAAACAACATCTCGTAAACGAGGGTCCATGCTGGATAGACCAGCATTCTGTAATTCGCATCCCCAGTAAATGACGGCAGCAACAGAGCATTTTCAATCAGCAGCGACAAATCAATTTCCTTGCCATGCACGATGACCGAATGCAAATACAGCAAGCAAAATACCGAATACACCAACAAATACATCGGAAAGATGCGGAGCATTCGCTTCTTCAAGAACAAGAAGTTGTCGAACCTGTCGATTTTGTCTGCAAGGGAATATGAAATAATGAAGCCGCTAATTACAAAGAAAATATAAACACCGAAACCTCCAATATTGTCAAATCCCATAGTCGAAGCCAATTCCCCGTTTCTCCACAGGTGATTGATCACGACCATGATCGCGGCGTAGGCCCTAAGCGCCTGGATGGGGGCGAGTTTGACGGCCATTAGGGGCAGCGGCGAACCGGGTACTTGTGCATGGCTCTCGTCCTGAAGATGGGCTGTATCGCTCCAAACAACAGTTTGCGCTGCTTCCAGCAAGTGAGGATGCGGACGTCCATCAACGCCGCTTTCGCAAAGACGCAACGGCAGCGGGAAACTGGGCGTCTGGCGACGACCGCGCTGCTAGGGCGTCGTAACCGGAATGCTGCGCCATATGCAGGCTGAGGCCAACGCCGAGCACGAACCACAAATACCAGTTGTAGACCAGGTAATCGAGCATATTGTCCGAAAACGAGACGATGGCAAATTCCACCACCAACATAACCAGAAGAAAACCTTCCTTGCGATCACTTTTCAGCACGCGCGTTGCCAATGTCCCGCTGCCAATCAGCAGCCAGACGAAGCCCGCCAACCCCAGCAGCCCACCATCGAAAAACACCTGCATGTAAACGTTATGTGCCGGCGGCCCCTCGCCGTTGCCTAGTGGGTAGAACCAGCGCGAATAGAACTCGTAAGACTCCTTGCCGTAGCCGAACAAATAGTTCGCGGGCTGCATGAAGTGCAGTGCGGCTAACCACATGTCCTTGCGCCAGGCAAACGAATTCAAAGGCTGGTAATACATGCCGCTGTTGCCCGTGGTGAGCTCTGTAATTCGCTCACGCACATCGGGCAGGAACAACGCAGCCCCGGCCGCAAGCACCAACCAGGGCAGGAGCTTGCGCTCCATGATCAACGCGTAGGCGAGAAAGAAGAACGCCATCGCTCCCCAGGCGCTACGGGTTTTTGTGCCCATGAGCAAGAACAGAAGCAGCAGGCCGTACACCGGCAACAGGCGCCGCACACGCGGGCTCACAGCAAGGATGCCCCCTCGCCACACGACGAACAGCAGCGACAGCATCAGCACGAGGTAGAAAGCAAAGATGTTCGGGTGGGTAAAGGAGCTGTTGATGCGCAACCCGTCACCTTCGTAAGCGGGCGCCTGGAATCCAGTATGTGTCACGACCTGATAGAGGCCGTAAAGCACGGGCCCGATGGTGGAGAGCAGCACGGCGCGCATCCACAGGTCGTGGCTCGACTTGTCGCGCACATGGGCGAAGGCCAGCAGGAAGATCGCCGCGTTCGACAACAGCGCAAGGTCGTTCTTGATGCCCGGGATAAGCCGCGGCGTGTAGGCAAGGGTGAAGATCATCACCACAAGCAACGGCAGCCAAGTGCGCAGGAGTAGCCTCCACACCGGAATCTGCTTACGGCTGAGCATCTCCATCGCGATCAGGCCGATGATCAGGGCATTGAGCAGACCGCCCATGCTGATGCCAGCTCCGCCGCCGCCAATCTTGGTCATTCCCAGAATGAGGTCGAGATTTGAGCGGAACAGGATGATCAGCAGCAGCAAGGTTTCGCTGGCATAGAAAAACAGTATCCCAAGAACGAAGGCGGCCGTCGCAGCGAGCAGCAGGATCAGGAGGTGGCGGCCATCAAGCGTCAGGTGGCCTGCGACCCAGCCGCCCAACACGGTCAGCACAAGGCCGCAAGCGATAGCCAGCGCAGCGCCCAACTGCCCGCGCAGATCGGCTCGCATCGGCAGGATCTGCATGGCGCGCGTCCGGGCTTTGCGCTGGCTTCAGCGCTGGTTGAGCACGCTGCCCACCAGCGTGGCCCCGGACTGCTGAATGGCGCCAGCCATGCGTCGCACTTCCGCGGCTGCGCTCAGATGCTGATCGGCCAGCAGCAACGCACCCTGCGCAGCGGCGCACACAGGAAGGATTTCGGCGATGTGGCTCGGAGCGGTGTTCACCAGCACCACGTCGAACGCGTCAGCGGCATGCGCCAGCAGTTCGGCGAAGCCGGGCCGCGCCAGCATTTCGGCCGGGTTGGGCGGCAGCGTGCCCGCGGCCAGCACGGTCAGGCCATGCAACGTGTCGATACGCACCGCGACGTCGAGCCCGGCGCGGCCAATCAGCACGTCGGCAAGTCCCTGCCGCGCGGGCAAGTTGAACAGGCCGTGCAGCAAAGGGCGCTGCAGGTTCGCGTCGATCAGCAAGGTGCGCTCACCGAGCTGCGAAAACACAACGGCAAGGTTGGCCGCCAGATTGCTCATGGAACCCGAAGGTGCCGTACCCACCAGCGCCAGACTGCGACGTCCGGCGCCAAACCAGCGCACCATAAGCTGGCTACGCAGCGCGCGCAGCTGCTCGACCTGCGGGGTGAAGGGCTGGAAGATGGCAAGCAGTTCATCACTGAAGCCGTTGGCGCCGGGCGCCAGCACGGGATAGTCGAACTGACGCGCCAGTGCCAGCAGGATGTCCTGCTCGCTGACCAGCCCGAGGCGCAGCGCGGCATCGCCGAAGCGCAGGTTTTCGGTCTTCTGCAGCCGAAGCACGCGTTCGGCGCCAGCGGCGCTGAGCTTGCCCGAGTCGAGCAGAAGCTGGCCGAGCTTGAGGTCGCGGCCGGTGTCTGCTGCCAGCGCCGGGCCCGGCTTGGGCGGAAACGCCGAGCGCTGCAGCACGCCCTCGGTCTCGTGTGCAGCGAAGCGCTGCGCCAGCCGCACGGGAATCGGACCAACGGGGGTAGGAATGTCCATCACAGACTCCATCAACGCAATAGCAAAGGGCGCAGCTGCACCGTACCTAGAAGCGGCGCGCCAGTGAGGTCGATGACTTCCTGCACCGAGCGCACCTTGCGCTGCAACTGTTCAATCAGCAGGGCAACGGACATGCCCAGGATCAGCCCGAGCAGGCCACCCACGCCCACCGTGATGAGCGCCCGCGGCCCAGAGGGAGCAAGCGGCGGCACGGCACGGCTCAGCACGGTGATGTCGGTCTGGTCCGACTTGGACAGCATCTGGCTTTGTTGGTAGCTGCGCAGCGTCGCGTCGTACAGCTTCTGCGCGTTGGCGGCCTGCTGCACCAGGAACTGGCCCTCGGCCTTGAGGGTGTTGTCGGAGATGAGGCGCTGCTGCTGCGCACGCACCGCGGCCTGCATGTCGGCCATGCTCTGGCGCGAGACCTGCGCGGTGCTCTGCACCGTGCTTTGCATGGTGGCAATCTGCTGCTCCAGCTTGGACTGCAGGCTGGAGGCCTCGGCTTGCGCTGCGATGTATTGCGGGTTATTCGGACCTTCGGTTTGCGCGAGCTGGCTGAGCCGGGCCTGCGCCAGTGCCAGACTAGTCTTGAGCGACTGCACCACGGGGTCGCGCATGATTTCGGCGCTATTGTTGGCAGCGATCTGGGCGCGCGACGTGTCGGCATAGTTCAGCGCCGCGGCTGCGGCCTGCTGCGCAGCCAGCGCCTGCAGCGGGGCCGCCGCCTGCGGGTCTTGTTCGGTGAGGATGACACCATGCTGTTTCTGATACGCCACCAGCCTTGCCTGCGCCTGCTCTGCCTCGGCTTGCTGCGCCTTGAGCTGCGCCGCGTACCACTGCGCGGTGCGTTCGGCTGGCTGGGTGCGCAGCGCCAGATTAGTCTGCAGATAGGCGTCGAGGAAGGCATTGGCCACGCGCGCCGCCTGCTCGGGCTGGCCCGCGGTGTAGCTCATTGAGATAATGTTGTCGCGGTCGGTGGCGCCCACTTTGAACTTGGACAGCAGGCTTTGTGCGATCCACTCGCGCAGGCTGCCCGCACCAGGCGTGAGCTTGGCGGCCACTGCGGCGTACTGCGCCTTCCAGGCGGGATCGTCAGCCAAGTGCAGGGCGTCGACCACCTGAAGCGCAGTTGTTCGGTTGGTCAGGATCATGGTCTGGGTGTTGAGGTAGGCTGGAATCAGCATGCCCTGCATCTGCGCCCCGGTGACAGGGTTGACGTACTGGCTGTTGACCACGACTTGCGCAGTAGCGACGTAATGCTTTGGCAGCAGCTTGGTGGTGACGCCAGCCGTAGTCGCCGCAATGAAGGCGAAAGCGGCGATGACCAGCCAGCGTGCGCGCAAGGTAAGCAGCAATCCCTGAAGGTCCATGACAGCTCCTAGAACAGACTTTGCCCGATGTCGATCACGTCGTCGGCGCGGATCGGCGTATCGGCGCCCGCGCCGCGCTGCACCGCTGTCTTGTCGCCTTCGCCAGCGCGGTGGATGGAAGCGCCGCTGAGCGTGCCACGGCGCGTGAGCCCGCCGCCAAGCGCCACGGCCTGCAGCAGCGTCATGCCCGGCGCCAGGCGGTAGGCCCCGGGCTTGTTCACCTCGCCTTCGATGTAGAACACGGGCGCCTGCGGGACGTAGAGCACATCGCCCGCACTGACCACCGGGTCGGGCGCAGAGCCCCCTGCAAACAGGGCGTCAAGGCGGATCGTTGTGTCAGTGCGCTTGCCGTCTTGCGAGCGCTGCAGGATGACGCTGTCCGCCCCGGTCGGGCCGATGCCTCCGGCCAGCGCCAGCAGATCGGTGACGCGGCTGCCACTATCGAGCACATACTTGCCTGGCTTGTTCACGGCACCGAGCACCACGGCCTGCTGGCTGAAGTATTTGTCCACCAGCACGTTGACGTAGGGCTTGAGGATGAAACCGCCTTCCTTCAGGCGTGCCGCCACCGCCTTGCTCGCCGCCGTGGCGCTCAGACCGCCCACCGGCACATAGCCCAGCAGCGGCAGCACCACTTGACCCTGCGCATCCACCTGCACCGCGGGCACCTGCAGTTCGGGGTGGCCGTAAACGGTCACGCTGACAATGTCACCGGGGCCGAGCAGATATTCACCGGCCTGCGCGCGCGCGGCAAGCAGGAGGATCAGCGCGATGAACAGAGCGAACAAAGGGCGGAAGCGCATGGCGGTTCGGTCTCCGTAGCGGGTGAGATCAGGATGGGTCAAAACGCTTGCTTGAGGACGAGGCTCAGATCGTGGCTGGAATAGCTGCTGTTGGCGGCGGTGGAAGTCTGGTTGTTCAGTGCATAACGCACAGCAAGTTGCGTGCCCGGGCGCGGCTGGTAGCTGGCCACCAAGTCGGTGGCGTGGATGTGATCGCGCCGCGGCGTACCGGGGTAGCTGGCCTGCTCTCGCCGGTAATCGGCCTGCAACCGCGTGGTGGCGTTGAGCTGCCAGGACAGGCCGATCAGCGCCCCGGTGAGCACCTGGTAGCTGGTGGTCAGCGTGTTGTACGGCACCAACCTGCGGTAGAGCGCACCCTGCAGCGCGGTGTCCACGGTCAGGGCGCGCTTCGCAGCGATGTCGGCGATCACGCCGCTGAAGTCACGCGCGGCCAGCCCATCGGTGCGATAGCGCAGATAACCGGCCGAACCGCCCAACTGCCAGAACGCACCGTCTGACCAGGTGAATCGTGCTGTGCCGTCGATCTGGCGATAGTTGGCCGGGGGCGTGCCGCCGACTTGCAGCGCGGCGTTGGGATAACGGCCCTGCTGCGTGCCCAATGTGAACGCCAGGGCGTTGCCCGCCGCACTGGTGTAGCGCGCTCCGGCACGCATCTGGGCGATGTCCATGTCATAGGGCCGCTGACTGGCGGCGCCGTTGCGCACGCGAATCCACGCTGCATCCAGCGTGCCGTCCAGACGCCCATACAACTGGCGCGCCCCTCCCGCGCTGAGAACCTGCTGGCGCACCACATCGCGCAGCGGGGCCTGAAAGATCAGGAGGTTCTGCAGCGTCGCCGTGTCGCTGGCGCCGAGGTAGAGATTCCACTTTGGCGTGTGGTTCAGGTCGTAGCCCAGCGCCACGTCGTGGCCGGTGTAGTCCAGGCCGCGGTAATGCTGGTATCGCGTTCGTCCGATGATCGCGTGGCCGTGCAGACGGCCGACGGCGCCGCCGTCGTCATAGCGCACCCCGGCCTGCGCGGCGCTCCAGCAATCGGACACTTGCGCGTCTCCAAACTTCGCTTGCGCCGCAGCGCCACTGCTCAGGCCGAACAGATTGCTGCTGCAGGTGTGCTGCAGTTGCAACACCGGGTGCAACCCCGGAGTCTCTGGCGTCCAGGGCGGCGGGAACTCCGCGGCTTGCGCGGCCCCCATGACCAACAGCGCCAGTGCTGCGGCCATGACCGATGGACGCAGCACTGCACTGGGGTCTTGGCGGGCTGGACTGTTCATGCCGGTGTGTCCGCCGTAGCGCGGCGGGGCAGCAGCAGACGCAACAAGGCATTGATGAAAAAGCGGTTCGCCAGCAGATTGAGCAGCAGATAAAGCGGAGTGGTGACCACCGCGCCCACCAGCAACTGCAGCAGCGGCGGACCGACCTCCTGCGCCAGCAGCAGCGCGGGCGCCATGCTCAGCGCCGCCAGTCCCACCGGGCGCAAAACCAGCAAGGCGAACTCGCCTGCGGCAATATCTGCCAACGGGTGGTAGATCGCCATCCATGCCGGCCCCAGCAACCCCAGCGTGGCCGCAGCAAGCAGCAGCGCCAGCCATTGCGGCCCGAATTGCGCCCCAACGACGATGGCGGGCAAGACAACCGCCAGAATGCCCAGGTTCCAACGCAGCTCACGCCCGGCCTGGCCCACGCCCAGAATCAGATCGCGGATAGGGCTGAACATTGCGCGCACATAGCCCACCACCGCCAGAATGGCCAGCAGATGCCCGGTGCCGTGCCATTCGCTGCCAAACAGCACCCGCACCAGCGGATCGGCGAACAACGCCATGCCGACATAAACCGGGGCGTTGAGGGCGCCCACCATATTGAGGGTGGACAGGGTGATGGTGCGCACCCGGGCACGCTCAGCCTGCACGCTGGCGATCAACGGAAACCCCACGCGCGACAGGATCGGGTTGACGAAGGTCTGCATCTGGTTCATGAAGTTGCGCGGCACGCTGTATAAACCGAGATCGGCGGGGGCGACGAACTTGCCCAGCATCATCACGTCCAGGCTGCGGTTGAGGTTGCTGATCAGCGCACTGGACACCGCAGCCATGCCAAAATGCACATAGGGCTTGAGCTCTGCCCAAGACAGGTGCCAACGTGGCGTCCAGTCGGCCGAGAGGTAGCGCCACGCCAGCCCGCTGTTGACCACCGCACCGGTGAGACTGGACCACACCAGGGTGTAGGGCCCGGCGCCGTTCAACGCCGCGAGCACAGCCACGGCCATGCTGGCGGCCGCAGCGAGAGTTTCAATCACCGCCATGGGCTTGAAGCGCAGGTGCTTTTCGGCGTTCATGCGAAACTGCGCGCCCACGCCGCTAACCAGAAAGGTGGCCGATGACAGCGCCAGCAGAGGGAGCAGCCGCGCGTCGCCATACAGCCAGGCGATCAACGGCGCCAGCGCCAGCACCACTGCGCCCAGAAACAGCGCGAACAACACCCCGGCCCAGAACAAGCTGGAGCGCTCGCCCTCGGTGACGTCGCGACGGTGGATGAAGGCGCTGTTGAGCCCGGTGCCGTTGAGCACCCAAGGGAAAGTCAGCACTGCGGCGACGATGGCCATGACGCCATAGTCCGCCGGGGTGAGAATGCGGGTGAGCATCACCACCTGCAGCAGTTGCACGAGGGCCCCGGTGGCCGCGGACACCGCAGTCCAGCGCACGGCAGAGTAGGCCTGCTCTTTCAGGTTGGGCGGATTGCTGCTCATGACATGGCGGCTTCGGAACGCGCACGGCGGCCAGGCCGCACCTGCAGCGCCAGGTACTGCACGAAGCCGCGCACGAGAAAGAAGAAGGGCCGGGTTGGCCGCCAGGTGTATTGCGCACGCAGCGCGGCCAGCAGCATCTTGAAGGCGGCCCATTTGAACCGGCTGTGCAGGAGGGTCTTGGCGTACATCGCGCCTTCTCCGATGAGGTAGAAGCGCCACAGCGCGGGCACGTCTGGGGCCTTGCGGCCATGGTGATGCCAGACCAGCACATTGGGCTCATAGCGCCCGGCGCCGCCAGCATCGCTCACCCGCATGGCGACTTCCCAGTCCTCCCCTGCGAAGCGTGCGCCGGCGCCGAACACCGGGTCGAAGCCTCCCTGGCGCAGCAAAGGCTCACGGCGGAAAGCCATGTTGGCGCCCTGAACGAAGGCGCCGGGCACAGGGCGGTTGCCCGGCACATCAAACGGAATGGTGGACTCAGCGATGGTCACTGGCGCGTCGTCTGGGTCGAACAGCAGGATGCGCCCGGCGATGTAGTCCACCGGATGTTCGCGAAAGGTGCGAGCGAGTTGCTCCACATAGTCGTCTGCGACGTAGCAGTCGTCATCGGTGAAGCCGATGACCGTGCCGCGCGCCCAAGGCAGCGCGGCATTGCGCCCGGCGCCATTGCCGCGCGCCCCCTCGAACAGGGTGCAGGCGGGCACGTCAAGTCCCTCGATGAAGGCGTCGGCGACGGCGCGGGTGCCGTCGGTCGAGGCGTTGTCAACAATCAGCAGCTCCCAGCGCACGGTCGTGCGCTGGCGTTCAAAGCGATCGAGGCAAGCGTGGAGCTGCCTTGCCCGGTTACGGGTGCAGATCACCACGCTGATCTCGATGCCATCGGCCCCAGCCCAATGCGCATTGAAGACGGGCGCATTGGACGCAGAGCGCATCTCGGCTCCGATGGGGGCGCGTGTTCTGACGTCCATAGTGTCACACCAGCACGCGGCCGATGCCCTCACGTCGCACGAAATGACCGAGCTGCTCCCGCATGCGCGCATGCGCCGTGTCCAGTGCAGCGTCACTGCTGAGCCTGGGCGAGTGCGTCGTTGCCAGCTTGTGCAGGTGATGCGCCGCACGTTCGACCCACCATGTCGGCGTGAGATCGCGCAAGGTGGACGTGGCGCGGCGGCGCGCCGACAGCTGACCGGCCAGCACGCCACCTTGCGGCGCGATCCGTTGCGCCTGTTCGAGCCACGAACTGCGCGGCAGATGCGCCCAGTCAATGTGCAGGCCGAGTACCGAACCCCAATCGTTCCACTTCATACGGTGCTTCGGTTCGGGCGAGGCCGCAACCCAGGGCGTGCGCAGACTGTCGGCAATGATGGCGCCATGCATGGCCTCGGTCAGCAGCAGTTCGGCGCCCGCAATCGCACCCAGCACCGTGTCCACTGGCGCCGTTGGGTCGATGAACTGCACATCGGCCAGGCGGCAAGCCTGCTCCCATCGCCCCGGCCAGACACTTTCCCAATGCGGCATGAAGGCGACCGAACCCGGTACGGCGTGCCGGGCAATGCCCAGGCTGCGGATCAGAATGCCGGCGTCGCCGATGGCCTTGTCCTCACCCAGGCCCAGCGCGGTGGCGCTGAGCTTGCCGCGCACGAAATACACGTCCCACAATGCATCCAGTTCAGGCGGTTCTGTGTAACCACCATACCCAGCGCCAAACACCACCTTGCGACGCTTCGGGCTGAAGCCCGTCATGATGGTGGAGCCGATGCCGATGAACAGGTCGCCCGTGCCGTCGAACACATCGCCGAGCAAGCGCGGCCAGAGCCAGTAGTTCAGCTCGTCACCGAAGTTCGGACTGGCGCCACGATAGGCATAGAGTTCCATGGTCAGAAGGCTCCGGATCGGCTGCGGCTCAGCCCACCAGGGCGGGGACCGGGCAAGGCCGGGGAGTGTCTCGCGGCGAAGACACGATTGCGCTGTCGAGCTTGGCGTCGAGCAAATGCAGCAGTTCGCGCGATTCAACGCCGAATTTGCGCGCGAATAGAAAGGGTTGAGCCTGCGGACAGGTCTTGCTCCGGTGACGCTCGGGGTGTTGCGTCAGAAATTCGGCATGCGCCAGGGTCAGTGGTTCGGGGCGATGGCGCTGGGTGCTCCAGTCGGTGTAGGTCAAACAGGGCCGAATGGCTGCCGCGTCGGGCGAATTTCCCAGAATGGTGTGGAAACACGACTCGTCCGGACAGATGGTATTGCGGTAGAAATCGACATAAGCGGGATGCGCGTCCATGAATTCAAGAACATGCGCAACGGCAGAGCGGGTCAAGGCCCACCACGTTGACCCGCCGTAAGGCTGCATCTTGCCTAGAACGGGCCCGAAATCCCGCCGCCTTGGAAGCAACCCCATCCCTTGCGCGCTGCGCATCAGCCGGTTCATGACACGGGAGGACGTCTTCAGCGGCTGATAGGTCGTCAACCGAGACAGGGGCTTCGATCCATCCACCGACGGCATGGACGTCAGATCGATGAAATCCAGATCCGCATGGGCCTGAAAAAACTGGTGGATGAAGGCGTTGCTGCGCACCGGATAGTCGGCGCCGCTGAGCAGCACGAAGCGCGGGTGCGTCTGCCCAGGCTTCGCCAGCGCGGCGCGCAGCAGCAGCACGATGGCCTCGACCTGGGAGTAGTCGCCCCAGAACACCCGCGCACGATCTTGCAGGACATGCACGCGCGGGTCGTCCGGCAGGCTGAAGTCGGTGAGCCGGGATTTTTTGTCGATGTGGACGTAGAAATGGCTGTCCGGCGTGGACAGGCGGTCGATCAAGGCGCGCAGATGCGCGGGCTGATCGTGGGCGAGAATGAGGTAGGCGATATCCATGCGCGTCTCCGTGGGGATCAGGCCGTGGCCAGCGCGGAACTCAGTTGCGCCTGCGGACCTTTGCGGCCAAGAAGGTGGAGCTTGACGGTGGTGTGCTCGTTCATCACCGGACGGTGGCTGGCGCGAAACACCGCATAGCGGGCGAGCAGGGCGGCGCGGTTGCGGTTGGCCAGAATGCTGCGATAGCGCAGTTCGCGCTGAATCTGCGCGGGCTGCGCGTCCATGCGCAGCAGGGCGGCCCGCAGGGCGCCGAACTCCTCGCTGTAGTTGGTGCGGGCGCCCAGATCGAACAACATGCCGCCGTGGTTGCAGAAAGGCGTGGGGTCGAAGGGTTCCGCGCCAACCCTCTCGCTCAGACGCGCAGCCAGGTGCCGCGAGACGCTTTGCGAGGCGGCCATCTGCGCCACGAATTTTTTGCGGCCCACCCCACCTGGATGCACGCGGTAGCGGATCAGCCGTTGCGGCACGTTGGCCACCATGCCGAGCAGGGCGAGCTGGCCGAAGAGGAAATAGTCCTCGACCAGATTTTCGAATTCCGCCACCGGCCGCGGCGGCTGGCCGCTGCCGAATTCCACGCCGTAGCGCGCACCCAGCGCATGCAGCCGGTCGAGCCGCATGGCCACGGTGGGGTGCGCCACCGGGTTGCAGAACAGCATGGCAGCGGCGATGCGGCCAGGCTCAAGCGGCAGCGGGTGCTGGCCCAGGGTGCGTCCCTGGTCGTCAAAATTGGTGAGCTGCCCGCCCACCACCACCACTTCGGGGTGCGCGGCAAAGCCCGCCAGAGTATGGCGCAGGCGCTCGGGCAGGGCGATGTCATCGGCGTCGTGGCGCACCACGTACTTCGCGTCGCACAACGCCAACCCGGCGTTGAGCAGGCCGGACAGGCCACGGGCATCGGGCAGGCAGTGGATGCGGATGCGGGGATCAATCAGCGCGCGGGACTGGGCGATCTCCAGAGTGTGATCGGTGGAGCCGTGATCGAGGACGAGCAGGCGCCAGTCGGCAACGGTCTGTGCGCGGATGCTGTCGAGCGCCTCGGCCAGATAGGCCGCGCCGTTTTTCACCGGCAGCAGGATGTCGAAGGTGGCCATGGCGTCCTCAGTAGGCGTTATGGCTGCGGAACCCTTTGAAGGCCGTCGCGATGATGATGCGCAGGTCCATCGCCAGGGACCAGTTGCGGATGTAATGCATGTCGTACTCCACGCGCTTCTCCATCTTGTCCACGCTGTCGGTCTCGCCGCGCCAGCCGTTGATCTGCGCCCAGCCAGTGATGCCGGGCTTGACCTTGTGGCGCAGCATGTAGCCGTGGATCAGCGCGCGGTACTGCTCGTTGTGCGCCACCGCGTGCGGCCGCGGGCCGACGATGGACATCTGCCCCTGCAACACATTGAAGAACTGCGGCAGCTCATCGAGCGAAGTGCGCCGAAGGAAGGCCCCCAGCGGAGTGACGCGGAGGTCGCCGCGGGTGGCTTGCACCACGGTGTCGCCGTTTTCCGTCACGGTCATGCTGCGGAACTTCCAAACCTCCACCACTTGGCCATTGAGCCCGTAGCGCCGCTGGCGGAAGATCGCCGGGCCGGGCGAGGTCAGGCGCACGGCGACTGCAATGGCCAGCAACAAAGGGCTAATCAGCAGCAGGATGAGGCTGGAGACGACCACATCTTCGAGGCGCTTGAGCAGTCCGCTGATGCCGAAAAACGGCGTGTCGTACACGCTGATGATGGGGTGGCCGGCCACCTCGCGCCAGTTGGCATGGTTGCGCTCGAAGATGTAGGCGTCAGGCACGATGAACACAGAGGCTGTGGTGTCGGCAAGGTCGCGAACGATCTGGTCGATCCGGTGCTCGGCGCAGAGGGGCAGGGTGATGAACACGAAGTCCACCTTGCCTTCGCGGGCGTCGCGCACCAAAGAGTCAATGCTCCCCACCAACGACAGGCTCTGCAGGTTCAACCGCTTGACGGCGCGGTCGTCATACACCCCCGCGACCCGCAACCCGGACCACAGGCGGCTGTGGAAGTGCCGGGCGATTCGCTCGGCCGTGCGGTTGGCGCCGATGAAGGCGAGGATGCGAATGTCGATCCCCTTGCGCGCATTGCGCTCGACATGATGGCGCAGATAGGCGCGCAGCCCCAGCATGCAGGCTGGCACGCTCAGAGACCAGGCGCCCAGCGCGAGCCGCGAATAGTCGGACGTGACATGCAACGCAAAACCCGTGATCAGCAGCGCCGACAGGACGGCGAGCCAGACGATGGCGAGCTGCCGCATCTCCTCGCGCAGCGGCAGCAGTTGCCACGAGCCATATAGATTCCAGAACCGCGCGCCGATCTGGAAATACAGCAACGCAGTCGTCATCAACAGAAAGGTGTGGTCGGGCGCAACACGGCCGACCAACAGCATGCTGCCGTATAGCAGCCCGCCAATGAACAACACATCGGCCGCACGCAGCAGAATTTCGGCGTTGTCATAAGAGGACTGCACTGCCCCGCGCACCATGATTCGACTCCTTGCTGAGGATGGCAATGCGCCCGACCGGGACTGCGTCGAACGTACCGGGTCGCCTATGTCTGGCCGTCGGCGCAATTTCTGGCCGATGCGACCGCAGATGCGACATTTTCACCACCACTCCTGCAATTCCCAGGCCATCGAATCGGCTGGGTGCAAAGCACCTCCATCAAACGCGGGGATTTGCCCAATGGCCAAACAGTGGCCAGGACATGCGGGCAGCGCGGCAACACGCTGACGGAAGCTCTGCCGGTCTCGGTCTGCCGAAGCGATTTGCATTGCAGTTGCGCACCGATGCGGGGCGGCGGCACACCGGTGCTGTGCATCATCGCACTGCTGCAGTGCAGCACGACAAACCGGGTACGGAATTTGCGGTGTACACACAAACTTGGCTCACACGCCGAGGCCTGCACATTGGTCTCAGGAGAATGCATGACAACCGACGCCATCTCGAGCCGCGCGCCCACTCCAGATGAACGCAGCCGCTGGCAGCGCGACGGCTACGTGCCGCTGCCCGGGCTGTTCCCCCGCAACGCCGTGACCGAGGTAGAGCGTCTGCTTGATGGCCTGTACGCCGCACGTCAGGCCGCCGAGCCCGACGACTGGACACAGCAGCGCGACGGTCAGGCCACCTCAGTAGAAATCCTACGCGCGACCGAGCGCGAACCGCGGTTGCTGTTCACCGAGGTGTACCGGCACTGTGAGAGCTTTGCCAGGCAATTGCTGGACATGCCGGTGGAATGCGTATTCGAGCATGTCATCCGCAAGCCCGGTGGCGTAGGCACCGGCACCTTCTGGCATCAGGACTGCTATTACGAAAAGGTGGAGCCCTGGCGCTGCAAGCACCGCGTGCATTTCTGGATTCCGATGGCCGACGTCGCGCTTCACGGAGGCGCCATGCGCTACGTTCCCGGTACGCACGGTGGCCAGCGCTACCCGCACGACACCATCCCCGGTGAACGCAACACTCACTATGTGATGGCCAGCGGCTTCGACCAGAGCACTGCTGTGGACGTGCCCATTCAGGCGGGCGGCGCCATCTTGCACCATCCGCATCTGCTGCACGCCAGCGGGCCCAA
>JAQTVS010000219.1 GCA_028706735.1 Thiomonas sp. | reverse complement strand
ACCTGACGACATCAAGGCCATCCCCGCACGACACCCCGGACGCTGGATCGCGGCAGCTGCGGTGTTTGTGCTGGTGGTGGCAATGGCTTACTCCTTCACTACCAACCCACGCTTCGAGTGGTCGGTGGTCGGGGAATATTTCTTTTCCGTGCGCGTGCTGCACGGCCTGCTGCTGACCCTCGAACTCACGGTGATTTCCATGCTCATTGGCGTGGCGCTGGGCGTGCTGCTTGCGGTGATGCGGCTGTCGCACAACCCGCTGGTCTCCGGCGCGAGCGGGTTCTACATCTGGCTGTTTCGCGGCACGCCGGTGCTGGTGCAGATCCTGTTCTGGTTCAACATCACCGCGCTCTATCCCAACATTGGCATCGGCTCCTGGAGCCTCGACGCCAACAACCTCATCACGCCCTTCATCGCCGCCATTCTGGCGCTCGGACTCAACGAGGGCGCTTACATGGCCGAGATCGTCCGCGCCGGCATTCTGTCGGTGGACGAAGGCCAGAGCGAAGCCGGGGCGGCTTTAGGCATGTCACGGCTCAAAATCATGCTGCGCATCGTGCTGCCTCAGGCCATGCGGGTCATTGTCCCGCCAACAGGCAACGAGGCCATTTCGATGCTCAAGACCACGTCGCTGGTCAGTGTCATCGCCGTCAGCGATCTGCTGTATTCGGTGCAACTGATCTACGCCGTGAACTACCGCACCATTCCGCTGCTGCTGGTGGCGAGTCTCTGGTACCTGCTGGTGACCACCCTGCTGTCCATCGGCCAGTTCTACATCGAACGACATTTCGGGCGCAGCGCCACCCGCACGGCGCCCCTGACGCCCTTGCAGCAGTTGCGCGTGCGCCTTGCCCGTGGGAGGGCTGCCCAGTGAGCGACATCATGGTCAAGGCGGAGGGCGTGCACAAGCGCTTCGGCGCCATCGAGGTGCTCAAGGGCATTTCGCTCGACGTGCAACGCGGCGAAGTGGTCTGCCTGCTGGGCGCTTCCGGCTCGGGCAAATCGACCTTCCTGCGCTGCATCAACCACCTGGAAAAAATCGACTCTGGTCGGCTGATGGTGGATGGCGAACTGGTCGGCTACCGGCAGGTGGGCGCCCGGCTGCACGAACTGCACGACCGCGACATCTGCCGCCACCGCGCCGAGGTCGGCATGGTGTTTCAGCGCTTCAATCTGTTTGCCCACATGACGGCGCTGCAGAACATCATCGAAGCGCCCGTGCATGTGCTCAAGCAGCCCCGGGCGCAGGCGGTGGAGCGGGCCCGGCAACTGCTCGCCCGCGTCGGCCTGGCCGATCGGGGTGACGCCTATCCCAACCAGCTCTCCGGCGGGCAGCAGCAGCGCGTCGCCATCGCCCGCGCGTTGGCCATGCGCCCGAAGCTCATGCTGTTCGACGAGCCGACCTCGGCGCTCGATCCCGAGCTGGTGGGCGAAGTGCTCGACGTCATGAAGTCGCTCGCGCGCGACGGCATGACCATGGTGGTGGTCACGCACGAAATGGGCTTCGCCCGCGAGGTGGCCGATCGCGTGGTGATGATGGATCAGGGGAGAATCATCGAGTCGGCTGCGCCGGAACAGTTTTTCGGCGCCCCCAGCCACGAGCGCACGCGGCAGTTCCTGTCCAAAATTCTCTGAGCGCTCCCAGGGTCGGCGCGCCGACCCACCCCCCGCTGGAGCTGCGGAGCAGGCAGGCGCCCTCGGCACGCCGCATCCCGACTTGCCCTGTTGCATTCGTCTCCAGACAGGCTACGATCGTGACCGTTTGTAACAACGTTCACACGGAGACCGTTCATGGCCCAAAATCCCGCATCCGCCTCACGCCGTCGCGCGCTTGCCCTGACTGGTGGTGCAACGCTGCTCTTCCCCTTCTCGCTGCGCAATGCGTTTGCGGCGCAGTACCTCACCATTGCCACCGGCGGCACCAGCGGGGTGTATTACCCCATGGGCGTGGCGATCTCGCAGATCTACACCAAGGCCATTCCAGACGCAAAAAGCTCGGTGCAAGCCACCAAGGGCTCGGTGGAAAACCTCAATCTGCTCGAAGCGGGCCGCGCCGAGTTGGGCTTCTCGCTGGGCGATGCACTCTCGGACGCATGGAAGGGTGAGGCGGACGCCGGGTTCAAGGCGCCGCTGAAAAAGCTGCGCACCATGGCGGCGATCTATTCCAACTATGTGCAGATCGTGGCGCGCGCAGATTCTGGCATCAAAACCCTGGCCGATCTGAAAGGCAAAAGCATTTCGGTGGGTGCGCCCAAGAGCGGCACCGAACTCAACGCCCGCGCCTTGCTCAAGGCCGCGGGGCTGAGCTACAAAGACTTTTCCAAGGTGGAATACCTGCCTTTTGGCGAATCGGTGGAACTGATGAAAAACCGCCAGCTCGACGCCACGCTGCAATCGGCCGGGCTGGGCGTGTCTTCGTTGCGCGATCTGGCCGCCTCGCAAAAAATCGTGGTGGTTCCAGTGCCTGCCGACATCATCGCCAAGGTGGGCGATCCGGCCTATCAAAGCGGGGTCATTCCGGCGAATACTTATGAAGGCCAGACGGCCGCTGTGCCGACGGCGCGCATCCAAAATTTCCTCGCCACCCGCGAAGGGCTGAGCGAAGATCTGGTCTATCAGATGACCAAGGCGATGTTCACCCACCTGCCCGAACTGGTGGCGGCGCACGCCGCGGCCAAGGGCATCAGCCTCAAGGACGCGCCGCTCAATTCGCCAGTGCCGCTGCACCCTGGCGCGGCAAAGTACTACCGCGAGGCCGGCGTGCTGAAGTAAGCCACGCCACGCCACGCCCGCACGATCCGGCCCGCCCATCACGGGCCATTTCACGCCTTCCACCGGGTCGCAGCCCCCACAAGATGGCTGCCGCACGCCTCGGATTCCAGCCATGAGCGCCACCGCCGACGACCTGATCCACACCTCCTCCGAGCCGCACGCCGACAGCGGCCACCAGCGCAGCCTCTCCGGGCTCGCGCAGCGCCTTGTCATGGCGGCGGCGCTGGCGTTTTCGGCCTATCAGCTCGTCGTGGCCGCCTTCCACCCGCTGTCGAGCCTGGTGATGCGCTCGCTCCATGTGGGTTTTCTGATGTTGCTGGTGTTCTGGGTCGTGCCCGCGCTCAAGCGCCAGGGCTGGATGCACCGCATTCCGTGGTTCGATTGGCTGCTGGGCGCTGCCGCCTTCGGACTCGGGCTGTATCACTGGTTTTTCGAGGCCGACCTGATTCAGCGCAGCGGCGACCCGACGCTGTCAGACCTCTGGGTCGGCGCTGCGGTCGTGGTCCTGCTGTTCGAAGCGGCCCGGCGCAGCCTCGGGCTGGCGCTGCCGCTGGTATGCGCGGCCTTTTTGCTCTACGGCCTGTTCGGTCAATATCTGCCCGACGCCATCAGCCACCGGGGCTACGGGCTCGACCAGATCATCGGTCAGCTCTATCTCGGCACCGAGGGCATCTATGGCATTCCCACCCTGGTGTCGGCGACCTACATCTTTCTGTTCATTCTGTTCGGCGCGTTTCTGGAGCATGCCGGCATGATCCGGCTGTTCAACGCCCTGGCGCTGGGCCTTGTCGGCAAGACACGCGGCGGCCCGGCCAAGGTAGCCGTCATCTCCTCCGGCCTGATGGGCACCATTTCCGGCTCCGGCGTGGCCAATGTGCTCACCGTGGGACAGTTCACCATTCCGCTGATGAAGCGCTTCGGCTATTCGCCGGTGTTCGCCGGGGCCGTGGAGGCCACGGCCAGCATGGGCGGGCAGATCATGCCCCCTGTCATGGGCGCGGTGGCCTTCATCATGGCCGAAACGCTCAATGTGCCATATGCCGACATCGTCAAAGCGGCCGTCATCCCTGCCGCGCTGTATTACCTCACCGCGTTCTGGATGGTGCATCTGGAGGCGGGGCGCAAAAAGCTGCTCGGACTGCCTGCCGACCAGATCCCCAACCCCTGGACAGCCTTGAAGGAGAACTGGCACCTGGCCCTGCCGCTGGCCGCGTTGGTGTGGATGCTGTTCCACGGTTTCACCCCCATGTTCGCCGGCATGATGGGGTTGTCGCTCACCGCCATTCTTCTGCTGGGCGCAGCCATTGCCGCGCGCATCTCGCACACGGCCTTCCGCATTGTGTTCTGGTTTGCCTGCGGCCTGGGAGCTGCGGCGTTTCTGCAGTTTGGCATCCTGCCCGTGCTGGGGGTCATTGCGGCGTTGGTCGCCATCAACCTGGTGGTCAAGGGCGGACATCAAACCCTGAGCGTGCTGCGCGACAGCCTGATCGACGGGGCTCGCCAGGCCCTGCCCGTGGGCATCGCCTGCGCCATCGTCGGCGTGATCGTCGGCGTGCTCACTCTGACGGGCGCGGCCACGAGCTTTGCCGGGTTCATTGTGGACATCGGCGCGCACAGCCTGCTGCTGTCGCTGCTGCTCACCATGCTGGTCTGCCTGGTGCTGGGCATGGGCATTCCCACCATCCCGAACTACATCATCACCAGTTCGATCGCCGCGCCCGCCTTGCTCAAACTGGGCGTGCCGCTCATCGTCAGCCATATGTTCGTGTTCTATTTTGGCATCATGGCCGATCTCACGCCCCCGGTGGCGCTGGCCGCATTCGCCGCCGCCTCGGTGGCCAAGGCTTCGCCGATGCGTATCGGCTTCAAGGCCACGCAGATCGCGTTGGCGGGTTTTGTCGTGCCGTATATGGTGGTGTACGACCCGCAGCTCATGCTGCAAGGCGACTGGACCTGGCTGGGTGTGGCCTATGTGACGGCCAAGGCCATTCTGGCCATTGTGCTGTGGGGCGCGGTGGCCGTGGGCTATCTGCGCGCCAACATGACCATACTGGAGCGTCTGCTGGCCTTTGCCGCCGCCGCACTGCTGATCACTGCACTGCCCATGACCGATGAAGCCGGGTTCGTCCTCGCCGCCGTCGTGCTGGTGTGGCACGGCCTGCGCACGCGAGGCCAAGCCGCGCTGGCCAGCGCCTGAGTGCCCCAGGGCCGGGCACTTCCCACCCCATCCCTCCCCGCGAGCGGGGAGGGAGTAGTCTCACCTCCCCCACGACGTGGGGGAGGTCGGAAGGAGGATGGCCCAGCCTGCCCCCCGAGGGGGATGAGGCCCGCCGTCCAAGCTGCCCTGCGGCAGCTTGGACGGCGCCGAATCCGAGCAGCTTGCAAGCTGCGAGGTGGACAAGAAAACTTGGGACGGCCCTGCGTTTCCTTGAGATGCCCTACAGCTCTTGCCTTACAGCACCTTCTGCCAGAACTGCGCCCGGCCATGCGCCGGGTCCAATGCATAAGTCTCGAAGCCGAAACGGCGATAACTGGCAATGGCTGACGCGTTGCCGTCGAGCACTTCCAGGGTGAGCTTGCCGCAGCCGCGAAGGCGCGCCACGTCTTCCACCCGCTGCAGCAGGCGGCGCGACAGCCCCTGGCCGCGGTAGGCCGACTCCACATACACGTCATGCACGTTCATCAGCGGCCGAGCCATGAAGGTGGAAAACCCCTCGAAGCAGTTGAT
>JAQTVS010000218.1 GCA_028706735.1 Thiomonas sp. | reverse complement strand
CGGGCGCGTGAAATGGTGATTTCACCCGCCTGATTGACCAGGCGATCGAGCAGCCCGGCGCGCACGCGCACCGCTTGCGCCGCGATGCGCGGCGTCGCCATGCGCGGCGCGGGCTCTGCGGCGGCGGTCTGCGGGGCTGATGCCGCAGCCGCAGTCGCAGCAGCGGCTGGAGCAGTGGTGGCGCGCGGCGCGGCGTCCGGGGTGAAGATTTCAGACGGGCCGGTTGTCGGCAGGTCAGCCAGTTGGTTTTCGCCGCGCTGCGCCGCGCTGCAAAGACGGTCGAAACGGGTGTTGAGATGATCGAAACGGCCGAGCAATTCAGCGAGATCGGCCTCGCTGACCGGGGTGTTGGCGGTTAGCGAATCAATGTCGGATTCGAGGTTGTGCGCCAAGTCTCCCAATTGCATGGCGCCCGCCATGCGTGCGCTGCCCTTGAGGGTGTGCAGGGCGCGCATGGCCTGCGCCGCCGGGCCGACATCCATGGGGTGCTGCTCCCACTGGCGCAAGCTGGCCGCCAGTGCGGGCAGGAGTTCGTTGGCCTCTTCCTCGAAAATCGGGAACAGATCCGGGTCGATGGCATCGACCAACTGGTCTGCCCCGGTTGCAAATGCCGCGCCGCTGTCGTGCGGCAAGGCGGCATCGAGCGCGGGGGCGGACTCGGCTTCCAAGGCAGCAGGGGGAACTGCCGGGGGCGTTGTGTCGGCAGCGGCGTTGAAGTGAGGCGCGGGCTCTGGCGCAACCGTGTCCATCTGCGGTTCTGCGGAGGATTGCTGCGCTTCGGCGGGGAGGGCGGCCATGGCCTGCGCCGCCTCGCATAGCGCGCCGAGCCGCGCCAGCAAGCCGGGCTGGACGGGTTTGAGGAACCCGGCGGCGAACTGATGCAGCAGTTGCTTGATGTCGCTCGCGGCCTGCGCCAGCGCGTCAAGGTCTGCGGGCAGCGCAGCGTGCGCCGGCAGCTCGCGCAAGGCGTCGAGCGCATGCTCGGTGTGGCTGGAGAGGTCTGCCACGCTGCGCAGCCCGACGGTCGCGGAACTGCCCGCGAGTTTGTGCGCAGCAATGACGGCGTATTCGCCGACGGGCTGTGAGGGATCGCTCAGCCAGGCGTGGACTTCGCTCTGCAGGTTGCGGGACAGCTCGTCCGCCTCGGCCAGATAGATGTTGTAGAGCGGGGTGGGAATGCGCAGCGCGCCAATCTGCCGGACAGCGGCGTCTTCCGCAGCCAGATCCTCGTGCAGCGGCGTGGGCTCAGTCGGCTCGGGCTGGGTTGGCTGCTCAAGCTGCGCGGGCGCCTGGGCATACTGGGGCGGTTCTTGCGCGGACAGCGCGGCTTCGAAGGCCGCCATGTCGACTTCTTCGACCTCCGGGGTGACGCTGGACGGCGCGACCTCCACTTCCGGGAGTTCAAGGTCGATTCCGGCGAACAGGGCGTCGAAGTCTGTGGGGGTATGCGCCTCTACGTGTGCCTTGTCGTGCGGCGCTGCGGCGTCTTCATCCGGCTGCAGTGCGGCGGTTTCGGGTTCCTGCAAGACGGGCTCTTGTGCCAGGGGTTGCGCCGGCGGCTCGGCTGCCGTCGCGGGTGGCGGGACTTCGGCGTGTTCTCCCGCGACATAGGCTTCGGCGGCGCGGCGCAACCCGTCGCTGCTGAACGCATCGGCGGTGTTGTGAGCGATGGCCTCGGTCCACTGGCCGAGTTCTGCGAGCGCCTGCTGGGCGAGTTCGAGCAGGCCAGGTGTGGCACGGTGCTGGTCTGCGATCTGGCGGTTGAGCACCTGCTCAAGCGCCCAGGCGGCTTCTCCGTATTCGCGCAGACCCACCATGCGCGAACTGCCCTTGAGGGTATGGAAGCCGCGGCGCAGGCTGGTGAGCGCGCCTTCGTCCTCTGGAAATTCCCGCAGATGTTGCAGTTGCGCCTCGGCGTTGCCGATGACTTCCCGGGCTTCCTCCAGGAAGATGTCGGTGAGTTCGTCTTCGGCGTTGTCTTCTTCGGCGGCGGGCGGCGCGGTGTCGGGCGCTGTAGCGGGCGCAATGAGGGACGCTTCAAGCGGCGCGAACGCTTCGCCATGCGCTTCAGCTTCGGTGGCGGGCAAGGCCGCAGCGGCTGCCGGTTCGGCGGGCGGCGCGGTTTGCAGCAACTGGGCTGGAATATCGGGCACGCCGGCGAGTGCTGCCTCGGCGCGCAACTGGGCCAGTCGCTGTTCGGTCTGATCGGGCGGAAGGCCTTGCGCAATATCGTGTTTGAGCTGCTGCGCGGCGCGCTCGACGTCTTGCTGCTGCGTGGGCGGTGCGGTGCGCTGGACGGACGGCACCACGGCGCGCAGCACCTTCTGGTCGTTGTCGAACACGAACAGGGTCTTGGCCAGTTCAGGCTGGTAGGACAGCATGTCCACCAGAAAGCCGAGCACGCCGATATTGCTGGCCAGCGCGTCAAAACGCTGGGTGTCCGGCGGCGCGTCCGAGCTCAGAAGCGCGTCGATTTCGCCGCGCAGATAGCTCAGGGCCGTGCTTGCCACATCGACACCGAGCACCGAGAACACGCCGCGCATCTGCATGAGCAGGCGCGGCGCCTGGGCCAGCTCGGGCTTTTGCGAAGGATCGCGGAAATAGGCGTCGAGCAGTTTTTCCACGGCGCTCATGTCGGCGCGCAGTTCCTGCACCACGCTGCCCATGGTCTGCGACTCGGAGGCCTGGCGGAACAGGTCTTCCATCCACCCGGCGAGCGGATCGGGGGTGACGCCTTCAGCGCTTTGGTTCAGACGCTGGGCGAGGATTTGCGCACGCTCCAGAAAACGCTGCTCTTCGGGGCGGAAATGCGCAAAGCTGATTTCCAGAAACAGGATGGCGGTAGCGGCGTCGAGTGCGCGCTCGGGCGTGAGGAAGTCATTGCGCGCGCTGATTTTCTTGAACACTGCCGCCAGCGCCTCGACCAGCGCTTCGCTGCCCGGAACAAGGGTGCGCAAGGGCTGCTGCAAGGCTTGCGCCAATTCGATCAGGCGTGCCATGCGCGTCGGATCGAGGTGGGTTTGCGCATGGCCAGCCAGGGCGCTCCAGGCGTCGCGCAGGGTTTGCACACGCTTTCTCGCTTGTTGAACGAGGGCAGGGTCGATCAGGCCGAAATGGCTCTGGTGGTAATCGGCAAACGGTGCTGCGGCAAGCTGGAGTTTGCTGTCGATGGCGCACAGGACGGGGAGGTCGAGCCCGCCCGCATTGCCGCCGCCGTGCAGGGCCTGGGCGCAGAAAAAAGTGAGGTCGGGGCCGAGTCGCTGCGGCGCAGGGCTCTGGCCTTGCAACTGGCTGCGCAACTGCAGATTGAGACGGTTGAGCAGGCGTTTGATGTCGAGGTCGGCCGTCAGCACATTGGCGCCGATGGCCTCGAACAGGCCGCGCGCCAGCCACCAAAGGCTGGCCGTCGGCCCCTGGCTACTTGCTTGCGCCTTGCGTGCCACTGCGTCGAGTTCGTGCATGGCGGACGCGGTGTTCTGCCCGCGCAGCACATGCAGCAGCCCCATCTCGAACTGCGCCCTGTCGTTGACGCTGAGCGGCGGCGTGTCTGGCAGCGCGGGGGCGTCCGGCCAGGTCCAGTCGTAGTCCCACAGATCGGCAGGGTGGATGCGCTCGGCCTGCGCCAGCTCCATCAGGTCGCGGTACTGGGGGTAGAGCTTGAGCGCTGGTTCGTTTTTTCCTGCGCGCTGGGATTCGAGGTAATCGACCAAGGCGTTGAAGCCGGCTTCGAAGCGTTGCAGCGCCAGTGCGTCGAGCTTTTCCGGATGCTCGATCAGCCGGTCCAGCGCGTTTTCCGCGGCCTGCATCAGACGGGCCGCGCCGAAAAACCCCAGCAGCTCGATGGCGCCGGCGGCCTGATGCACCTGGGTGCGCGCGGTGCGCAGGCCGGATTTTTCGGCTGGGATCGAGCCGAGGATGCCGTCGTCCTGCTGCGTGGCGGCGCGCTTGAGCGCGGTGCGGGCGGACTGGAGGTTGTCGCTGATCTGATCGAGCAGCCAGGCCAGCGGCCCCATGTCCGTCTCAGGGGCGGATGCCACGGCGGGGTTCGAAGCGGAGACTGTGTTCATGCCGGAAAGCGCGAGGGACGGACGTTGGAATGCAAACGGAGAAGGAGGGGCCGTGGCGTCAGCTGATCTTGAACCGCGAGACGGATTGGCGCAGATCATCGGCCACACGCGCAAGATCGCGCACCAGCGAGGCGGTGGAGCGCGTGCCTTCGGAGGTTTGCTCGGTCACGGTGAAAATGGTCTGGATGTTGTCTGCCACCTGATTGGCGGAACTGGCTTCGACCTGGGTCTGTTGCGAAATCTGGGTGATCAGCTCGGCAAGCTGACGCGACACCTGGTCGATCTGGGCGAGCGCCGCGCCGGCGTTGTCGGCCAGTTTGGCCCCTTCGACCACGCCCTGCGTGCTCTTTTCCATGGCCGCCACGGCGTCTTGGGTGTCGGTCTGAATGGTGCGCACCAGCGCGGCAATCTGCTTGGCGGATTCGGCCGAGCGCTCGGCCAGTCGCTGCACTTCCTCGGCCACCACCGAGAAGCCGCGGCCCGCTTCACCCGCTGACGCGGCCTGAATGGCAGCGTTCAAGGCCAGCACGTTGGTCTGCTCGGTGATGTCGGAAATCAGCTCGGTGATTTCTCCGATCTCCTGCGACGATTCGCCCAGCCGTTTGATGCGCTTGGAGGTGTCCTGGATCTGCTCGCGGATGCTGTTCATGCCGTCGATGGAATTGCGCACGGCGCGCTGGCCTTGCTCGGCGGCCTGCAGCGACTGGTTCGCCACCTGGGCCGATTGCTGCGCCTGCACGGAAACCTGGTTGATGCGCTGCGCCATGTCGAGCACCGACTGGCCGGTTTCGCGAATCTTGTTGAGCTGTTGGTCGGCGCTCTGCATCAGGCGGTCGGAGGTGGTCTGCGCCTGGCTGGCGCCTTCGCCCACCTGGTCTGCGGTTTGCTGCACTTGGCCCACCAGGGTGCGCAGCTCTTCCACGGTGTAGTTCACCGAGTCGGCGATGGCGCCGGTGATGTCTTCGGTCACGGTGGCCTGCTGCGTGAGGTCGCCTTCGGCCACGGTTTGCAGTTCGTTCATCAACCGCAAAATAGCGGCCTGATTCGACTCGTTGGTGCGTCGGGCTTCAAGCTCCTGACGCTCGGTCTGGCGGCGCTGCAGTTCCACCAGCGTGGCGCGCTGACGCGCCTCATTGAGCATGATGTAGATCAGGTCGGTGGCCGCAATAATGGCCAGCAGGCCCAGCAGGGCGAGGAACGCAATGGCCGACCAGTTCACGCCTGTCCGCGTGGCATACAGACGCTGAAGCTGGGTGAGGTTGTCGTAGAACTGGCCGGATGAGGCGAGCACGGCGTTTTGCGCTTCGCGGGCAGAGGCCAGCCCCGGCAGATTGGCCAGCAGGGTGCGGGCGGCGGCCTCGGTCTTGCCGTAGGTTTGGATCAGGCTTTGCAATTGCTGGCGCGCCTGCGGGTCGGACAGGGCGGTGAGTTGCAGGTCGG
>JAQTVS010000217.1 GCA_028706735.1 Thiomonas sp. | reverse complement strand
GGCTGGAGAGCCACTACGGCATGCCGTTGCTGCTGCGCGATGCGCGAGGCCTGCGCTTCACCCCGTCGGGCGAGCGGCTGCTGGCGCTCGCGCGGCAGATGCGCGAAGCGCAGCAGGCCGCCGAGCTGGACCTGCAACGCATCCAGGGCGACACCCGTGGCGTCCTGCGGCTGGTGCTGGAATGCCACACCTGTTTTGAATGGCTGATGCCGGTGATGGACGCCTTCCGCCAGCGCTGGCCGGATGTGGAGGTGGATCTGGTGTCGGGCTTCCATAGCGACCCCGAGGCGCTGCTGAGCAAGGGCAAGGCCGATCTGGTGATTGGCGCGCTGCGCCCTGCCGGGCGTCAATTGGCGTCGCTGCCGCTGTTCCGCTTTGAGATCCTGCTGGCGCTGCCGCCGGGGCATGCGCTGTGCGGCAAACGCACCGTGCGCGCGGCTGATCTGCAGGGCGAGACGCTGATCACCTACCCCGCGCCGGACGCCCGCATCGATCTCATCCGAGAAGTGCTGCAGCCCGCGGGAATCACCATGCCGCGCCGCACGGCGGAGCTCACCATCGCCATCTTGCAACTCGTCGCCAGCAAGCGTGGCGTGGCGGCGCTGCCGAACTGGGCGCTCAAGCCCTCGGTGGACAGCGGCTATGTGCAGGCGCGTCGCATTGGCCCGCGCGGCCTGTGGAGCGAGCTGTACGCCACCGTGCCGCGCGAACTGGCGCAGCGGCCCTATGTGCACGATCTGGTCGACATCGCCCGCCAGAGCATTGCCACGCATCTCGACGGCGTGCAACTGCTGTGAGGGCTGCTCCGCCGCGGCCCGCGGGCAAGCGGGCCTGCGCTGCGCGATCCGCCGCTTCGCCGCACAATTTCTTTCACAACAACCCCTGAAGGAGCATTGCATGCAACACAAGACCAAGACCCTCACCCTGCACACCGCCGACGGCCAGACCATCAGCGCCTATGTGGCCGAGCCCGCCGGCAAGCCCAAGGGCGGCATCGTCGTCGTCCAGGAAATTTTTGGCGTCAACGCCCATATCCGCAGCATGGCCGACAGCTACGCCGCGGCGGGTTATCTCGCCATCGCTCCGGCCGTGTTTGACAGCGTGGAGCAAGGCGTTGAACTCGGCTACGACCAGCCAGGCATGCAAAAAGGCATCGCCCTGGCCACCGCGCTGGGCTTCGACCGTGCGCTGGCTTCGGTGCAGGCAGCAGCCCAGGCGGTGGCCTCGGCGGGCAAGGTTGGCGTGGTGGGTTTTTGCTGGGGCGGCAGCATCGCCTATCTGGCGTCCATCCGCGCTGGCCTGCCCGCAGTGAGCTACTACGGCGGGCGCAATGTGCAACTGGTGGGCGAAAAGGCGCAGGGCCCGCTGCTGTTCCATTACGGACTGCGTGACGCCCACATTTCCGAAGCCGACCGCGAAGCCGTGCGCGCCGCCAATCCCACAGCGGAGTTCTATGTGTACGACGCCGATCACGGCTTCAACTGCGACGTGCGCTCCAGCTTTGACGCGCCCTCCGCGCAACTCGCCCGCGAGCGCACCCTGGCGTTTTTCGCCAAGCATGTGGGCTGAGCCGCTTTCGGGATTGCGCGATACTGTGCGCTTTTCCCGCTTCGCTCATGGCCCTGCACCGCGTCCGCCGCATCCCCGCCCCGCTGGTTGAAACCTGGCCGCCCGCCCTGCCTTGCGGGCGGCGCAGTGAGATGGAAAGCTGGCTGACGGATGCTGGCTCGCTCACCCGTCGCCTGCGGCAAGAGAGCAGCCGGTTTGAACTGCGGCTGCTGCGCCAAGGCGCCGCGCGTGCGCTGCGCGATGAGTCCGCCCTGCTGGGTCTGCCGCATGGACGCAAAGTGTGGCGGCGCGACGTGTTGCTCATTGCCGACGGCGTGCCGCGCGTGCTTGGACACAGCGTGTGCGCCCTGTCCGCCCTGCGCGGACCCTGGAGGCTGCTGCGGCATCTGGGCGCCAAGCCCGTGGGCGACGCGGTATTCACGCGCCCGCAAACCCGCCGCAGCGCCATGCGGGTCAGGCGGCTGTCGCCGTCCTCTCCTTTGTTGCGCCTGGTGCGCGAAACGCAAGAAGGTCGCCCCATTGCGGACGAGACGCTGTGGGCGCGGCGATCCTCCTTTGTCTTTGGTGGCGAGTCACTCTGGGTCAGCGAGGTGTTCCTTCGCAGGGCGTGACAAAAGTCACTGATTCGCCAGAGTTGCGAGAAAAACTCCTTGATTCTTCAGGGGGATTTTGACGGAATTGCGATCGGTCAAGCAATCCAAGGCTTGAATTCATATACCCCACCCCGTATATGTAACCGCTTGCAACGCTGAATGCCGTTCAGATCGGGCGTTGCGCTCTTCCCCATTTTTTCTCCCAGGAGGGCCGCCATGCTGGTCAACAACCTTCGAGAACGCTACTCCCCCATGTACTTCCTCGCCGCGCTTGGCGCCGGAGGCCTGGCGGTCTCGTTTTTCATCTACCCCATGTTTTTGCTGCCGCACCCGGATACGCCGATGGTGACGTTCAACCACCTGTGGCCCGTGCTGACGGATGGAAGCAATCCGCTGATGTCCGCGCTGATCGGTCTCGATCTGCTGGCCATCATTGTGTTCGCCGTGCTGCACATCTGGCTGCTGGCGTGGAATCTGCGCGAGTTCAAACTGTTCCGCCAGACCGCCGCCTATCAAAAGCTGCTGTCGTCCAATGCCGAAATCAGTCTCATGGCCGTGCCGCTGACTCTCGCGATGACCATTAATGTGGCCTTCGTCCTGGGCGCGGTGTTCGTGCCCAATCTGTGGAGCGTGGTGGAGTGGATGTATCCCGGCGCGATTGCCGCCTTCCTTGCCGTGGGCATCTACGCGCTGCGCATTCTCGGCGCGTATTTCACCCGGCTGTTCGTCCACGCGCAGTTTGACTTCGCCGAGAACAACTCATTGGCGCCGATGGTGTCGATCTTCGCGCTGGCCATGATCGCCGTCGGTCTGGCCGCGCCCGGCGCCATGAGCCATCACCGCGAAATCAATGCCATCGCCATGGTGCTGTCGATCTTCTTCGCCAGCGCCGCGCTGCTGCTGCTGCTCATCAAGGTCGTGCTGGGCTTCGATTCCATCTTGCGTCACGGGATCCAGCCGCAGGCCGCGGGCAGCTTGTGGATTCTCATCCCCATCCTCACCCTGCTGGGCATCACCTGGATTCGCTGGTCCATGGGCCTGTCGCACAGCTTCGGCAATACGGGCCATCCAACCGATCTGCTGCTGTTCACCACGGTGATTGTCTCGCTGCAGGTGCTGTTCGGCATGATTGGCTACACGGTGATGAAAAAGCTCAACTACTTTGCTCACTATGTGGGCGGCCCCAAGAGCAATGCTGGCGCTTTCGTCCTCATCTGCCCCGGCGTGGCGTTCTTTGTGTTCGGCATGTTCTTCATCGGTTTCGGCTTGGTGATGCCCAAACTGGTCAACGCGGGGTCGTGGGTGTATTTCCTGCTGATGGCCCCGCTGGTGGCCGTGCATCTCAAGACCATTCAGGTGTATTTCCGCCTGTTTGCCAAGTTGCTGCTCAAGCCGCGCCTGCAACTGGCCTCGGCCTGACGCCGCCCGGTGCGCAAAAAAGGACGCCTCGGCGTCCTTTTTTCATGCCGCAAACACCGGCGGGCGCCACTGCGCCCAGGGGCGTTCCTGCTCGAGTTGGGTGGCCACTTGAAACAACAAGTCTTCGCGCCCCCAGGCTGCCACGAACTGGACGCCAACGGGCAGGCCATTGTCGTCCAGCATCCACGGCACCGACATGGCCGGCGTGCCGGTCAGATTGGCCAACTGGGTGAATGGGGTGCGATGCAGGTTGTCGAAAGCGAGTTGCTCCACCATGCCACTGCGGCGCAACACGCCGCCGAGCCCGAGCTGCAGAACCAACTGCAACGCCATGCGCTGCCAGCCTGGCGCCGCCAGTTGGCCGATGCGCGCCGGGGGCTGTGCGCAGGTGGGCGTGAGATAGAGGTCGAAGCGCGTGAACAACTGGCCCAGGGCGCGCATCGGGCTGTTCCAGCGCGAACGCGCCAGCGCATAGTCGCCCGCGGCAAGACCGCGCCCGATGAGCCCCAGGGCTTGGGTATCCGTCTCGAAAGCCGAAGTCGGCACGCCTTGCGCCTGCCACCACGTCAACTGCGCGGCCACCTGCCCGAAGTACATCGTCAGGTAATCGCGCGCCAATTGCATGCCATCGCCAACGGGGTCGACCCATTCGACGTGATGCCCGAGCGACTGCAGCAGTTGCCCGCAATCCGACGCGGCGCGCGACCAGGCCGCATCGACCGCGCCGCCAATAGGCGACGCCGTGCTCAGCGCAATGCGCAGCCGCAGCGTCGGTGGGTGCAATTCCTGAGAAAAAGGCTGGGCTGGCGGCGCGACAAGGAACGGGTCGCCCGGCTCGGGGCCAGCGATGACATCGAGCAGGGCCGCGCTGTCGCGCACCGAACGTGAGATCGCATTGGCACTGACCGCGCCCTCCCACAGCTCGTCGAATTGCGGCGCGCAACTCACCCGCCCGCGCGAGGGTTTCAGTCCGAACAGGCCGCAATACGCCGCCGGAATGCGGATCGATCCCCCGCCATCCGCTGCCGCGGCAACCGGCACGATGCCCGCAGCAACCGCAGCAGCAGAACCCCCGGAAGAGCCGCCTGGTGTGTGGTCAAGATTCCACGGATTGCGCGACGGGCCAAACGCCACCGGCTCCGTGATGGCCTTCAAACCCAGCTCAGGCGCATTGGTCTTGCCAAAAATCACCAGGCCTGCTTCCTCCCATCGCCGCACGATCGCATCGGTCTGCGCGACAGGCCGGCGGGCCAGCAGGGCATTGCCCTGGCTGGTCGGCACGCCGGACAGGTCCATGCCCAGATCCTTGAGCAGAAAAGGCACGCCGACAAAAGCGCCAGGACGTGGCGGCGACTGTTGCAGTTGCGCGGCAGCACGCCCACGCAAGTCGGCAATGACGGCATTGATCTGCGGATTGACCGCATCGCAGCGATCAACCGCCGCGTCCAAGGCCGCCGCCGCGCTCAATTCGCCACTGCGAATGCACGCAGCGAGTCCAAGAGCATCGTTGTGCGGCGCGGGAGGGGTGGAGTACGAATTCATGCCGCGCAATGTAAGCACATCTGCGCCCAACAAAAAAGGCCCGTCGCGGAAAGGGGCCTATTGAATGAATTTGTTGGTGGCCAGGGGCGGAATCGAACCGTCGACACGCGGATTTTCAATCCGACTATATGTACCTGGAGGGATGTGGATTGACATTCATGTAGGCAACCTAACGTATTATAAATAAAGGAGAAAACGACTGATCTGCGGATTTTTTCATGGATCGATATGGATAGATTTTCACCTATTTTGCCTACATGGTGCCTACATGAAGTGCTGATTGGCATCTCGGGGATAAAAAATGCCGAAGCTAAATTTGACCGCTGCGCGAATTGAGAGTGCGACCTGTGATGTGGGTAAGCAGCAGTCGATCCTTTGGGACGCAAAGTC
>JAQTVS010000216.1 GCA_028706735.1 Thiomonas sp. | reverse complement strand
TCTGGCTCTGGCTCTGGCTCTGGCTCTGGCTCTGGCTCTGGCTCTGGCTCTGGCTCTGGCTCTGGCTCTGGCTCTGGCTCTGGCTCTGGCTCTGGCTCTGGCTCTGGTAATGCGTGCGCTTCAGCGGGCAAGGGTTCAAGCGCCGCAAGTGGCGCCGACGCGGGCGCCTGCTCTGCAGGGGTCTGCCCGCTCCAATTGGCAAGTTGCTGGCGCAAGCCGTCGATCACGTCCTGCAGGGCGCTCCACTGCAAGGCCGCGCCCGAAGCGATCCGGGGCAATTGCTGCAGCAGGTCCTGCTCGCCCTGCCGACAGAGCGCACTGATCGCACTTAGCTGGAGGAAATCCGCGCCGATGCGGATGCCGCGCAGCGCTTCAGCGGCGTTGCCCAGCGCCTGCAGGGTGTCCTCACGCTGCGCCTGCGGCTGCAGGCCTTGAATAAACAGCCGCAGAAATTCCTCCGCATCCACGCGAAACGCCGCCTGCAAGTCCTGCGCGCTGGCATGGCGCAGGCCGCTGGGCGAACGGTGGAAGGCGCTTGCAGACATGGCCGGTCAACCTGCGGGAATGCCCCGCGCCAGACCTGCGCCTGCCCGGCGCGATGCTGCGAGACGCGCCATGATCATGCGCAGGATTCGAGGTGGACCTGGTCGCGCCCTTCGGCCTTGGCCCTGTAGAGCGCCTGATCGGCGCAGCGCAGAGTCAGCCCAATGGCGCGTTCGGTCAGCCCCGCCACACCGGCGGAGAAGCTGATGTGCAATCCGCCTGCCTGCGTCTGCACCAGCGGGTTGGTGACGACGGACTGGCGGATGCGGTCGACGATGCGCACCGCCTGCGCCGCCGCAGCGCCCGGCAGCACGAGCACAAACTCCTCGCCGCCGTAGCGGTACACCCCGTCATACGGCCGCAGCCCGCCGCGCAGCACGCGGGCGAATGCCGTCAGCACCCGGTCGCCGGTCTGGTGGCCGTGCTGGTCGTTCACCGCTTTGAAGTGGTCGATGTCGACCATGACCACCGCACAGGTGCGGCCGTGGCGCAGAACCAGGGATTGTTCGGCCTGCAGGCGCTGTTGCAGCGCCGCGCGTCCGGGCAGGCCGGTGAGCGGGTCGTGTGCGGCGCGCTGCGCAGCGCGCACGATTTCCATGTCGGCGAAGCCCTGCAGCACCTCCAGACCGAGGTCAATCAGCCGGTCCCAGATCTGCACTGCGCGGACGTGTTGCTTGTCCGACCCGGCTAAAGCGGCAATCAGGCTGCACAGCGCAGTCAGTCGGCTGCGCTGCATCTCGTCCAAGGGCAGCAATTCCGCCGCCTCGGCCCCTGCAAGCTGCAGCGCGCGGTCGAGCTGATGGGCGATGGCGGCACGCGGCAAGGCCGTCACCGCGCCGGGGTTGTGGCGGGACGCACCTTGCTGCAGACAGCGCTGCAGCCAGGCGGCGTAAATCTGCCGCGCCAGGCGCAATGCCGAGGGATCGGCCTGCAGCGCGGCGTCCGGCGCCTCGGCGGCGTGGCTGCCTTCGACTAGGAGCCTGTCGGGCTTTGGAATCGTCGGCTGCAAATGGGGCGCAGCAGTCCATTTTTGGCGACGCCGAAACATCGCAAGCTCGTTTTCACCGTCTTTTTGTCCCATAGCGCGGCTATGGGTCTGCAAATCCGGCAAAAACTGTCCTCGCTGGGCCCCATTTTGGCTACGCCGCTCTCCGAGAACGCTTTCGACGACCAAAGCCGGACAGGCTCCTAGCGCCAGCGCGGGAGCCGGGAAATCGGATCGTTCGGAAATGTCGGCAATGGGCATCAAGGCAATCGCGCGCATGGGGTGCTCCTTGGGAGATACCTCTTGCTTAGCAAACCCGGTGCCACCCGATTTCACCCAATTACAGGGATTATCCGACGAGTATTTGTCTTTTTTGCACCCATAAGAGGTGCAATCAGGCTGTTTCGCCCGCTGCCACATCACAAAGACGGTTTTTTGACGCGACGCGGCAACCGCCTGTCCGACTCGGTTGCAGCGTCAATTCAGCGGCACCACCACCTGGCCCTGTGCGTCCACCACGCCGCTGACCACCCGGCCCGACTGCACATTGCGCACCAGCACCGACTGGCCGACGCGCCCGTCCGCCATCGCCTGGCCCAGCGCCACCAGCCGCACCCCCATGCCCTGCGCCACCAGGCTGACCGACTGGCCATAGTGAACCAGTTGCGGCCCGGTGAGCATGCTCTGCACCAGCGGCTGGCCCGCCGCCACGCTGTAGCGCAGCACTTGGCCGACCAGCGCCTGCGCGTTGTCCACCGCGCCGGGCGGCAGATGCGCGGAGTCGCGCTCGACGGTGGTGAGATCTGCAGCGCTCAGCACATGCCCCGCCTGCAGCGCCTTTGCCACCACCACCACGCCCTGCTGCTGATCCACACGCACCGGCAGATAAAGGGACCAGACCTGCGGCGCGGTGCAGCGCACCTCCACCGTTTGCGCGCCGTAGGGGTTGGCGTTGCCGAAGTAAGCGGTGCGCAGCGCCGTGCAGTGCGGAAAACGCAAACCCGCCGCCGGCCCTTGCACGTCGATCTTTGCCTTCGCCGCCGTCGCAGGCAGACCGGCACGCACGAAGGCTTCCACCGCCGCACGGATGCTCGCGGGGCTTTGCACGGCGGGCAAGGCCCAGGCCGCTGTTGCCCAGATCAGGCCGAGACTGAGCGCGGCTCCTGCGCGCAGCACCAGCCATCGCGCGCCGCGTCGCTGGCAGAACATGGAGAGCAAAGATGGCATGGTGCAGAAAGAGAGGCCGGTGGATGCAAGTGGGATCGCTCTACACCGCAAACTCCATACCAGCCAAAGCCCGCCCGGTTCGCGCCAGCACCCCGCCCGGTCCGCTGCGTCCGCGCGCCGGGCCCAGCGCCGCCCGCGGCGGCAGACCGGCAAGGTTTTGCCGCTCAGGACGAGCCGAATTGCCGCTTTCCACTTGGACCGCCCGTGGCACAACAGGCTGAAGCCATTGGCATGGAATCTGCAGTTAAAACGCCACAAATCCATCCGACCAACTGCCATGCTCTCCGCCCTCGACCGTGAATTCGCCCCGCTGCAAACCGCCCTCAACCTGCGGGCGCAGCGGCAGCAACTGCTCTCGGCCAATATCGCCAATGCGAACACGCCGGGCTACAAGGCGGTCGATCTCGACTTTTCCGCCGCGTACAAAGCGGCACTCGGCGGGCAACAGACCGGTGGCATGGCGCTCAAAACCGAGCAGCCGCGGCAACTGCCCGGCACAGCGGCCCCCGCCGGCTCCGACTTCGTCGCCTATCAAGCGGGCAACACCGTGCGGCTGGACGGCAATTCAGTGGACATGAACCGCGAACAAGCCGCGTTCCAGAAAAACAGCATTCAGTACGAAGCCGATCTCACCTTTCTCACCGGCAAGATCAAGACCCTGACCTCGGCCATCACTGGCAACTGATTCCGCGAGCCCCATCATGTCCCTGTTTGCCGCACTCGACGTTGCCAACTCCGGCCTGAATGCAGAGAGCTACCGCCTCAACGTGGTGGCCAGCAATCTGGCCAATGCGAACTCAGCGGTCAGCTCCAACGGCCAGCCCTACCGCGCCCGCGAAGTGGTGTTTGCCGCGCAGCCGCTGTCCGGCCCGGGCGTGCCCGCCGGGGTGAATGGCGTGCAAGTGGCTGGCGTGGTTGAAAAGCCCGGCCCGCTCAAACGCGTGTACGACCCCGGCAACCCTCTGGCCAACAAAGACGGCTATGTCAGCTATCCCAACGTCAATCCGGTGGACGAGATGGTCAACATGATTTCCGCCTCGCGCGCCTATCAGGCCGACGTGAACGTGATGAACACCACCAAGAACCTGCTGCTGAAAACCCTGACGCTGGGCCAATGAATTGTCCAGAACGCCCCGCCATTGACTGAAAGACCCCCGCCATGAGCACCTCCCCCATCAGCTCCAACTCCTTCCTCTCCTCGCTGCAGACCAGCAGCAGCGGCACGTCCGGCAGCACCACCAGCGGCCTGGGCGGCTTGGCGGATGTCAATACCTTCTACAAGCTGCTGGTCACCCAGCTCACCAACCAGGACCCGATGAACCCCCTGAGCAATCAGGACCTGTCGGCCCAGCTCGCGCAGTTCAGCACCGCCAGCGGCGTGCAGGGGCTGCAGCAAAGCATGGCCACCCTCACCGCGCAACTGGCGCAAACCCAAGGACTGCAGGCGGCCAATCTGGTGGGGCAGACCGTGGTGTTCGACAACAACAGCATCAGCCTGCCGGCCAGCGGCGGCGCTGCCGGCGGCTTCACCCTGGCCTCGGCAGCGCAGAGCGTGCAAGTGCAGGTGCAAAACAGCGCTGGGCAGACCGTCAACACCCTGCAGCTCGGCGCACTGCCCACCGGCGTGCAGACCTTCAACTGGGACGGCACGACCAGCGCTGGCCAGGCGGCGCCAGCGGGCAACTACACCTTCAATGTCACCGCCGCTGACGGCAGCGGCCAGGCGGTGGCCGCCGTGCCCTTCGGCACGGGCAAGGTGCAGTCGGTCTACTTGAGCGGCAGCAACGGCCCTTCGCTCCAGCTTCAGGGTCAGAGTGGCAGCGTGCCGTTGTCCAGCATCCAGGGCGTGATGTAAGCGCCGCATCGCCTCACATCGAACACACCACAGCGCACAACGCATTTTTCGGGGGATTCCATGAGCACCTTCCAAACCGCACTCTCCGGCCTGAAAGCCGCTTCGACCGACCTGCAGGTGATGGGCAACAACATCGCCAACGCCAACACCGTGGGCTTCAAGCAGAGCAACGCGCAGTTCGCCGACGCTTATGCCACGGCCATTGCAGGCACCGCGCCGCAATTCGGGCAGGTGGGCATCGGCACGTCGGTGCAGACCGTGGCGCAGCAGTTTTCGCAGGGCAATATCAGCGCCACCAGCAACCCGCTGGACGTTGCCATCAACGGCAGCGGCTTCTTCCAGTTCAACTACAACGGCGCCACGGTGTATGGCCGCGACGGCCAGTTCCAGCTCGATAAAAACGGCTACATCGTCGATGCGGCGGGCGGCCAACTGGTGGGCACGCCGGCCGTCAGCGGCGCCCTCACCGGAGGCAGCGGCCCGCTGCAGATCACGGCCACCAGCCTGGCGCCCAAAGCCACGACCAGCGCGACCGTCGCCTTGAATCTCAACGCTTCGGTCGCCCCGCCAGCTAGCGGCACGCCGTTCAACATCAATGATCCGACCACCTACAACTATTCCACCACCAGCACGGTGTACGACAGCCTCGGCACTTCGCATCTGCTGAGCACTTACTACGCGCTGAGCTCCGGCTCGACCTCCGGGCAGCAGTGGAATGTGTATTACAGCGTGGACGGCACCACCAGCAGCGGCGGCGGCATCACCAGCGGGGGGCCGCTTTCCATCCAGTTCACCTCCACCGGGGCGGTCAGCGGGGCGGCCAGCGGCGCGATCACCGGGCTGACTTGGGCGGACGGCGCATCGGGCTCGACCATCGCGCTGAATTTCGCCGGCTCGACCAACTACA
>JAQTVS010000215.1 GCA_028706735.1 Thiomonas sp. | reverse complement strand
ATGCGCTCATTCAACGCCTGCCTCGCATCGAACAGCGTCGTTTGCTGAAGCGATGCGAGCCGGTTGATCTGGTCTTTGCCGCCATGCTGGGCGCGCCAGGCCAGCAGACCGCGCATGCCTACTTCCCGGTCAACGGATATGTCTCGCTGCTGCAGCAGACAGGCGCGCAGGCGCCGCTGGACGTGGGGATGGTGGGACGCGAAGGCATGCTGGGCGCAGAGCTGGCGCTCGGCGTGACGACCACCCCGCTGCTCGCGTTGGTGCGAGGTTCCGGGGCGGCGTGGAGAATCGAGCAAAGTGCGTTGCAAGAGGCGCTGGCGCAAAGCCCGGCGCTGCGCCAGGGTCTGCACCGCTATGTCTATGTGTTGCTGGCGCAACGGGCAGCAGCCGTGTCGTGTCAACGCTTTCATCTGATCGAGGCCCGGCTGGCACGTCAGCTGTTGATGAGCCAGGACCGCGCCCACGCCGACACGTTTCATGTCACGCACGAAGATCTCGCCCAGATGCTGGGCGTTCGGCGTGTTGGCGTGACGGTGGCGGCGGGAGAGTTGCAGCGCAGCGGCTTGATTGCGTACCACCGCGGTGATCTCCGTGTGGTGAATCGCATCGCCCTGCAATCCAGGGCCTGCAGCTGCTATGCGCTGGATCAGCGGATCTACGACGCTTCAATGCAAGACAAGGCCCGGGAGCGCGCAGAACGCGACTTCGCGTGATGAAACGGCCTTGCATGTTCGTTAGCGCACAGACATCTTGCTTGCAGTTCGATACCTTCAGTGCATGCCACGACATCGCGGAAATGCAGCGCGATGCCGGAGCGACATGAACCGGGGCAGCTGCCCCATCACTTGAAGGATTGAACATGAACTGGGAACGTATCGAAGGCAACTGGAAGCAGATCAAGGGCCAGGCCAAGGCGCAATGGGGCAAGCTCACGGACGATCAACTGACCGAGATCGACGGCAAACGCGAGCAACTCGCCGGAAAGATCCAGGAGTCCTATGGCATCACCAAGGACGAAGCGGAGCAGCAACTCAACGCCTGGCAGAAGTGCTGCAAAGACGACGGTCCCGCAATCTGAGCCTGGGTCAATCAGACCTTGCACAGCCCTGAAACAAAGCGGCCGGGCGAGAGTTGTCGCGCCCATCGCTGCACACGAGGAGTGTGACCATGTCGTTAGGCAGCATTCTGCTGATCATCCTGATTCTGATGTTGATCGGCGCATTTCCAAGCTGGCCCCACAGCCGCAGCTGGGGGTACTTTCCCAGCGGCATTCTTGGCTTCATTGCGATCGTGGTGCTGATCCTCTTTCTCACAGGGCGCATGTAAGCGTTCATACGCCTGCGCCATCGCGCCATCAAACATCCACCCCTTGAGCAACACGCCTTCGGGAACACTCGGTTTATTTCAAAGGAATGCATCATGCGATCCCACAAAGTGCTTTATGCCGTCATGCTGGCGGCCTCATTGGTTAGTTTTACAGGCTGTGCAGCCACAGATCGACACGACAGCACGGGCCAGTACATTGACGACACGGCCATCACGACCAAGGTCAAGGCGGCGATTTTTGGAGACCCGCAGCTCAAGCTGTTCGAAATCAAGGTGGTGACCTTCAAGGGCGTGGTGCAACTCAGCGGCTTTGTCGGCACACGCGAAGAGGAGCTGAGAGCGGTCGCCCTTGCACGCAACGTGGACGGGGTGAAGGCCGTTCAGGACAACATGAGCCTGAAGTAAACAGACGCGTCACGCCTCCAGGGGAATCGATCCTGGGCAGCGGCGTTGCAGGCCATCGCACAGGCGTCTGATCACCATCCAATGCGTGCGCCGCCTCACCGGGCGTCGTGCGCCGTCTTTTCCAACAGATCCAAAAGGTCGCGTCATGAACATCAAACAAAGAATTCTCCCCTCAGTCGCCGCCGCCATGCTCTTGCTGGCTCTGGGCGGCTGTGCGGGGATGTCGTCGCAGGATAAGAGCACCGCGATCGGTGCGGGCGTTGGCGCAGTGGGCGGCGCCGTGCTGTCGGGCGGGAGCGGAATTGGGACGGTCGGTGGCGCCGCCGTGGGCGGCGTGATCGGACATGAAATCGGCAAGTAGGCCATGTTGTTTGACAGACCCCCACAACCAGGAAACGCCATGAACCGATCTTTCAAACGGCCCGCAGCAATCGTCGCCATCAGCCTTCTGATGGCGGTGCTCTACGGCTGCCAAAAACCTGAGGGCCCGGCAGAAAAAGCGGGCAAGGCCATTGACCAGGGCGCGGCGAAGGCCGGCGAGCAAATTCAGAAAGCCGGCCAGAACCTGCAAAACGAGGCGCAAAAAAGCCCGTAGGCGCGCTGGCGGCACAACGTGCTGACGGGCTGGCGGTTGGCTCAACCGTCTGTCGACAGCGCCTCGGCACAGTGGTAGGGGATGATCAACTGGCCTTCGTTGTTGGAAATCGCCTGAATGGTGATGATGGGCGCAGAGCCGCGCACCGGGCCAAAGATGGTGGCGAACGCCACATCTGCGGCGTCTCGCCCTGAACCAAAGCGCACAAAGCCCATGGGAATGGCGGTGCCTGAGGGATCGAAGATGTACCAGCGTCCGCCCAGATAGGCCTCCACATAGGCATGAAAGTCCGTGGGGCCGAGGATGGGGTCGGCGCCGTAATCAATGCCTGTGGTGAAGCGTGCCGGGATATTGCTGGCCCGGCACAGCGCAATCATCAGATGCGCGAAGTCGCGGCACACCCCTTCGGTTGCGACCAAGGTGTCGATGGCCGAGGTGTTGGAGTTCGAGGTGTTTTGTGCGAAGGTCGTGCGTGACTCAACCCAGTCGCGAATGGCCTTGGCGCGGCGATAGCCAGTGGGCAAATGGCCAAACTCCCGCATGGCCAGTTTGTACAGCCGGTCGGACTGACAGTAGCGGCTGGGATAGAGAAAGCCAAGCACATCCGCTGGCAACTGCGCCACCGCAACTTCTTCAATCTGCGCCGGGCTGGCCACATGGTGTCGCAATTGAACCGTTGCGTCATAGCGCACCTGCAAGACGCCAGCGCCAGCATGCAGCCGCATGATGCGGCTGCCGGTTTCTCGGTTGAGTTCCACCGAGGGGGCAATGTTCTGGCTCAGGTTCAGATATTCCTCCAGAACGCACTGCTGCTCGGTATGGGCCGCATGAATGTTGAAAATGAAGTCGCAACCAGGCTCGAACACCTCGTAGTTCAACTCCAATGTGAGACGCAGATGGATCATGGTGGAATGCCTTGAAAGAGAGACGTTGTACGCAGGATTGCGGCCGGTCCAGAAAGTTGGATCCGTCAGGAATGCCAGTTGCGGCAATCAATTCTGGCGACGCTCAAGCAAGCACAGGGCCAGGTCAATGTGGCGGCAGGCTTCAGCAGCGCCGAGACACGAACAAACGCGCCAGCGCAACGCCAGCGAACTGCTGCATGTCTGCAGGGCGGTACATGTTCTCGGCTGATGCCTTCTGCACCGGCAACACGGCACGCTGCTCAAGTGCGTGACACTATCCGTCACGCTATCCTTGAGCAGATGATGAAGCCCGTTGTGCCCATGACGGGCGAACACGATCAGATCAGAACCCCGCGACTGCACCTGCACCTGCGCCTGCGCCACGATGGCATGGCGGGCGGCGCGGCGTGTTGCGGTTGATGGCTGGCGCAGAACCTACCAGCGCAAATAGTTGTTCATGCTTCCGCTGTGCACCTGGACGCTGCGGGTCTGGCCGTTATGCGTTCCGGTCACCGTGTAACGACCCGCGGGCAGTTTGACGTAGCACAGGGGGCCATCCGCGGTGAAGCTGGCCACCGTGTGGCTGCCGGACCGGATCTGGATCGGCACATCCGCCAGATAGGCTCCACCCGGCCCGCCGACCATCCAGAACCCCAGGTTGTAGTCGGCAGCCCTTGATTTCAATTGCGTCAAACTGCTATCGCCCACTCCGCCGCATAGATGACTGTCGACATGCAGAGGAGCTGGCGGAGCAGGCATCTGCGCCTGGGCTCCGCTCAGCATCCATGGCGCTCCGGAAAAAAGGACCGCGCATTTTTGAAGAAATGCGCGGGTCGCTGCAGTGCGAGGTCTGGTCATGTCAGTGGGCTCTTGGCTCAGGCGGCTTCCTGCGGCTTGCATCGCAGAATGATTCAGCTTCGGGAAGCATGGAAGCCACGGACTTTAGGCCTGCGTTGCACGGATGTCTGTACGCCAGCGCACGCTGCAATGGGTGAATGCGTCGCTCGGGCAAAGCCATTCAAAACGCTGACGTTCGTTAGCGCACAGACGGCAAACGCCTGGCAGGCTAACCTCACGGGCATGCTGCGCACTCCGACGCGGCCACTAGGACGCACATGAACCTTCATCTCAGTATTGGCCCGCTGGTTTCCCTGGTTGCCGGCATCTTGATCCTCGCCATGCCCCGCCTGCTGAACTACATCGTGGCTGTCTACCTGATTCTCATCGGGCTCATCGGGATCTTTGGCACTGGCGGTCTGCAGCTGCATTGAACAGCCCGCACGCTGCAGCGCGCCCAGGATGCTCAATGACCCTGTGGCAGCCGCAGCTCGACCTGATGGCTGCGGCCATCGTCCAGCAAGGCGATGCTCGCCGCAGACTGCACAACGCCATCGAGCAGGGTCTGGGCTGTCGCCTCTGCGGGATTCGCGGACGACGGCGTCCGCCCGACACGGATGCAATACAGCGTGCTGCCGTAGCGGTAATCCAGCTCAAACCCAGGCCAGTCAGCCGGAAGCACCGGGGTGAGATGCAAGTGTCCGCCCGCGCGGCGCAGGCCGAGCAGCGACTCCACGATCAGGCGGTACATCCAGCCGGCTGAGCCGGTGTACCAGCTCCATCCGCCGCGCCCGACATGCTGCGGGGCGGCGTAGACGTCAGCAGTCATGACATAGGGCTCGACCTTGTAGCGCTCGATGTCGGCGGCGCTGCGCGCGTGGTGAACTGGATTGATCATGTCCAGCAACTCCCAGGCACGGGTGGCGTCGCCGAGTTCGGCAAAAGCCATCGCCGCCCAGACCGCGGCGTGCGTGTACTGGCCGCCGTTCTCGCGCACGCCGGGCACATAGCCCTTGATGTAGCCGGGGTCGAGCTGGGTCTGGTCGAACGGCGGGTCGAGCAATTGCACGAGCCCGGCGTCACGGCGCACCAGACGCTGGTCGAGCGCGTCCATCGCCTGCCGCTGGCGGTCTGCATCGGCGGCGCCGGACAGCACGGCCCAGCTTTGCGCGATGGCGTCGATCTGGCATTCCGCGCCGCCAGCCGAACCCAGCGGCGTGCCGTCGTCGAAGAAGGCGCGGCGATACCAGGCCCCATCCCAGCCATGCTGGTCCAGGCTGACGCGCAGTGCCGCCGCGGTGTCAACGCAGCGCGCGGCGAAGTCGGCGTCGCCGCGCGCCTGCGCCAGTGGCACGAAACGCAGCAGCACGTCGTGCAAGAAGAAGCCGAGCCAGACGCTTTCGCCACGGCCGTGGTCGCCCACGCGGTTCATGCCATCGTTCCAGTCACCCG
>JAQTVS010000214.1 GCA_028706735.1 Thiomonas sp. | reverse complement strand
ACGTGCTCGACACGTCGATTGCCAACGTGTCGATCCCGGCCATCGCCGGCGACCTTGGGGTGAGTTCGTCGCAGGGCACCTGGGTCATCACCTCCTTCGGCGTGGCCAACGCCATCGCCGTGCCGCTCACCGGCTTTCTCACCCAGCGCTACGGCGCGGTGAAGGTGTTTCTCGCCAGCATCCTGCTGTTCACCCTGTTCTCGTTTCTGTGCGGACAGGCAGGCAGCATAGAAATCCTCATCCTGTTCCGCGTGCTGCAGGGCGCCAGCGCCGGGCCGATGATTCCGTTGTCGCAAACCCTGCTGCTGTCGAGTTATAGGCCGCAACGCGCGGGCATGGCCATTGCCATGTGGTCGATGACCACGCTGATCGCCCCCATCATGGGGCCGCTGCTCGGCGGCTGGATCACCGACAACATTTCCTGGCCGTGGATCTTCTACATCAACGTGCCGGTCGGCCTGCTCGCCGCCATGGTGACGTTCAGCATCTACGCCAGGCGCGAAACGCCCATCCGCAAGCTTCCCATCGACTGGACGGGGCTGGGGCTGCTGGTCATCTGGGTCGGGTCGCTGCAGATCATGCTCGACAAGGGGCAGGAGCTGGACTGGTTCGGGTCCAACGTGATCGTCGCGCTGGCGGTCACCGCGGTGGTCGGTTTCGTGCTGTTCCTGATCTGGGAGATCTACGACGACCACCCGGTGGTCGACCTCACCCTGTTCAAGATTCCCAACTTCACCCTCGGGACCATCATGCTGGCGCTGGCCTACGGCATGTTCTTCGGCAGTCTGGTGCTGCTGCCGCTGTGGCTGCAGGAGTTCGTCGGCTATACCGCCACCGACGCGGGCGAGGTGCTGGCCTGGGTGGGACTGTTTGCGCTGATGCTCTCGCCGCTGCTCGGCCGCTACATGCATCTGGTGGACACACGCTGGATCAGCAGCTTCTCCTTCCTGACCTTCGCGCTGGTGTTCTGGCTGCGGTCGCGGTTCACTGCCGACGACAGCTACTGGGAGTACGCACTGCCCACGGTGATTCAGGGCATCGCCACCGCGACCTTCTTCATCCCGCTGCTGGGCATCATTCTGGGCGGCCTGCCGGCGCACCGCATTCCGGCGGCATCGGGCTTGTCCAACTTTGCCCGCATCACCGCCGGCTCGTTCGGCACCTCGATCTACACCACCTGGTGGACCAACCGCGCCGACCTGCACCACGAGCAGCTCGTCAGCCACATCTACGCGGGCAATCCGGTCGCCAGCCCGGTGATCCAGGGCATGCAGGCGCAGGGGTTCAGCTATGAGCAGGCGCTGGTCGTGATCAATCGCCTGATCGACCAGCAGGCATACACCATCGCGGTGGACGAAATGTGCCGTCTCAGCGCCTGGCTGATCCTCGCCATGGTCGCCATCGTGTGGATGGTCAGGCCCAAGCGCGGCGGCATGGCCGGCGGAGGCGACGCCGCCGCAGGCTCACACTAAGATTTTTCTCAAGAATCCAAAAGAGGTCTCCGATGCAAAACCTACCTTCTCAAAATTCCCCTCTTTTCAAGCAGGGTGTGAATCGGTCCGTTGTCACCACGGCGCCGCTTCGCCGTGCGGGTCTGACCGCCGCCCTGCTGCTCGCCGCGGGTCTGGCGCCGGCGCAGGCCGCCGAGCTTTCCGCGCTCTGGGGAATCGACAAAGGCGACGAATACCGCAACGCTACACTCGCCCTCCAGTCCGATCCGATCTGGCAGCACGATTTCGCCCACAGCCAGATCGACGTGGTGCTCGAAGCCTCGTTGGGACAAGTGAGCAGCTCGGAAGGCCCCGGCAGCCGCCACCTCACGCATGTCGGGCTCACGCCCTTCGCGCGCTGGTGGTTCGCGCCGCAGACGGCGATGGAATTCGGCATCGGCGCCAACCTGTTTTCGGGCACGACCCTCGGCGCCAAGCGAATCTCCACCGCCTTCCAGTTCGGCGATTCCATCGGCCTGCTGCATCGCTTCGCGGGCACGCCCTGGACTCTCGGCGCGCGCCTCACCCATTACTCCAACGCCGACATCAAGCGCCCCAACCCCGGGCAGGACTATCTCCAGGTGCGCCTGGGCTACAGCTTCAATTGACCGCCCGCAATGGCCGACGCACCGCCCGATCAGCGCCCCGAACCCTGGCTTCGAAACTTTTTCGCAGACGAGGGAAGGGCCTGGCTGTTCGTCGCGAAATGCCTGCTGGCCATGTATGGCGGCGCCTGGCTGGCCATGCGCCTGAACCTGGAACAACCCTCGACCACCATGCTGACGGTGGCCATCGTGATGCACCCGCAAAGCGGCATGGTGCTGGCCAAGGGCTTTTACCGCGCCCTTGGCACAGTGGCTGGCAGTCTTGCGGGCCTGCTGCTGATTGCCGCCTTCCCCCAGCAGCGTGAGCTGTTTCTGCTGGGGCTCTCGCTGTGGATCACGCTGTGCGCCAGTGGCGCCGTGGTGTATCGCAACTTCATGGCCTACGGCTTTGTGCTCGCGGGATACACCGCGGCCATCGTGGCCTTGCCGGTCGTCAACAATCCGCTTGCCGGATTTCAGTCGGCCCAGATGCGGGTCAGCGAAGTGCTGCTGGGCATCCTGGTGGCCAGCGTGGTGAGCGATGGGGTGTTTCCCCAGCGTCTGCGGGTGGCCCTGCGCCGCAGTGCGCGTGCGCAGGTCGATCACTTCTTCGCCTTTGTCCGCGACAGTCTGAGCGGCGGCGTGCCCAGGTCTCGCATGGAGGCGGCGAACCTGGAATTCGTGCGCGCGGCAGTTCAGCTTGAAAACCTGCGGGCCTCGGTGATTTTCGAAGACCCGGAAGTCCGCGCCCGCAGCAGCCACATGCGCCTTCTGAACCATCGCTACATGGCGGCCGCCACCACGTTCCAGTCGCTGCACCATCTGGTCAACCGTCTTCAGCGCAAAGGGCAGGCCGAGATCGTGAGCGCCTTGACCGCGCTTTACCAGCCGCTGCAAGACGCGCTGACGCTCCCCGCACGCGCGCCCAATTCGAGTGACATGCTGGCGCAGCGGCTCGACCGCTATCAACACGCCCTTCCAGAGCAGATCGCCGTGCAACGCAACGCACTGCCGCAGCAAGCCGACCCGCTCGAATTCGCAGCCGGCGCCGCCCTGCTGCAGCGCTTCGCCGCCGAGCTGCACGACTTTGCCCGCACCGAGGCCGCCCTGCGCGGCGGCGTCATCCGCCCCGAGCAGGAACGGGTGCATTTCCGCCGCAGCAACAACTGGCCTGATGCCGGACTCACCGGGCTGCGGACCTTTCTCACCATGACGGTTCTCAGCGTGTTTTGGATCCAGAGCGGCTGGGCCTTCGGCGCCACCACCATGCTGCTGGCAACCGTGTTCAGCGGCCTGCTGGCCGCGGCGCCGAATCCGGTCGCCGCAGTGCTCAATACGCTGTATGGATTCGCCGCGGGCATTGCCGTCGCGTCGTTCGTGGTGTTCAGGATGCTGCCGATGGGCGACAGTTTCCCTTGGCTCGTCGCCGCCACACTGCCTTTGCTTTTGCCGGGGCCCTACCTGAGCACGCGGCCACAGTTTGCCGGTTTCGGCACGGGCTACACCATCAGCGTGGTGCTCAACCTCGGACTGCGCCAGCCCATGTCTTACGACCCGGAACTGTTTTTCAACAGCGCCCTGTCGCAACTCGCCGGACTGGCCGCCGCCGCCGCCGCCTTCATGCTGCTGCCGGGGCAGGTGAATCTGCAGCGCCAACTGCGGCGCCTGCGCCAACTGGTGGGCACGGCGGCAAGCGCACGGCTGGAAGGGCTGGCCTGGCAGTTTGAAAGCCGCAGCCGGGATCTGGTGCAGCAAGCCGTTCTGCATACGCCGCCAGGCAGTGCGCAGGCGCGCACGCTGACGGCCTGGTCGCTGGCCGTGCAGGAGAGCGGGCGCACGCTGATCGAGCTGCGCCAGGACCTTGCCGCAGGCACCCTGCCGGATGCGGCGCGCACGCTCATCGATACCGCGGTTCACGCGATCAGCGCGCTCTATCGCACACCCGATGCACCGCATTGGCAGCAGGCCGATGCCGCTGTGAAAGCCGCAATCGCGGCCATGCCGGATGGACTGGTCCGCAACCATCTCTACCAGCTTCACAGCGCGTTGCATGACACCGAATCCCCGCTCGTCGGCCTGACGGCGCCCATCCCTGCCGCGAGTCCCGCACATGCCGCGTGAGATCGATCTGTTCGGTGTGCTGATTCCAGGCATGCTGGTGATTTTTTTCGGCAGCCTGCTCATCGCTGGCCTGATCGACGGCCTGCTGGGACGCCTGGGCGGGTATCGCCATGTCTGGCACCCCGCCCTGTTCCGGCTCGCCGTGTTTCTCGGCCTGTTCGCTGCGGCAGGCCTGTTGCTGCTTTGACCGTCACATGAAAACCCAGTCGCTCCAATCCCTTCTTCGCATCGCCATCACCCTGGTCGTGGTGGCAGCGGCCCTGTTGCTGGCCCGCATGTTGTGGCATGAGGACGCCGAATCTCCGTGGACACGCGACGGCCGCATCCGCGCCGACGTGGTGCGCATCGCGCCCGATGTCTCCGGACTGATTCGCACCGTGGCCGTGCACGACAACGAGTTCGTGCACCGCGGCCAAGTGCTTTTCATCGTCGACCCCGCGCGTTTCGAAAATGCGGTGCAGCAGGCCCAGGCGGAAATCGCTTCCGCGCAGGCGGCGCTGCAGGTCGCGCAAGCCGATATCCGCGCGGCGCAGGCGGGCGTGGCTGCCGCAAATGCGCAGTCAGGCAGCCTGCGCGACAAGGCGCAGCGCCGGGACCATGCAGCGCCCGGCGTGGTCTCTACCGAAGAACGGACGGACGCCACAGCCGCCGCCGCCATCGGACAGGCGCAGGTTCTGGAAGCGCGGGCCCGTCTGGGCCAGGCGCAGGCCGAGCGCAGCAAGGCACTTGCCGGGGAGCAACTGGCCCGCGCGCACTTGGCGCTGGCGCAGCTCAATCTGGCGCGTACGCAGGTGCGCGCGCCGTCGGACGGCGCCATCACCAATCTCAAACTCGAAGCAGGCGACTACGCAGCGGCCGGCGCGCCACGCATGGCCCTGGTGGACAGCGACAGCATCTATGTGGAGGGATATTTCGAGGAAACGAAACTGCCCCAAATCCATGTGGGCGACCCGGTGGATATCCGCCTCATGGCGGGCGGCGTGCATCTGCGCGGCACGGTCACCGGGATTGCGCGCGGCATCGCGTCGCGCGAAAACCCGATGGGCAGCGACCTGCTCTCCGAGACAAACCCGATTTTCGACTGGGTCCGCCTGGCGCAGCGCATTCCTGTGCGCATCGCCATCGACCGCGCCAGCCTGCCGCCGCACCTGCGCCTTGCGGCCGGCATGACGGCCACGCTGCGCGTACAGCAGGGAACCCTGCATCCCGGCAAAACCTGAGAGCGCCCCCAGACCTGCCGCGTTCGCGTCAGGCCCCCCGAGGGGGATGAGAAAACTTGGGGCGGCCCGGCGTTTTCTCAGGAGAGCGCCCCCAGACCTGCCGCGTT
>JAQTVS010000213.1 GCA_028706735.1 Thiomonas sp. | reverse complement strand
CCAGACCCGTTTGGCGTGCTCGGCATGCATCTACGCGCCACCACGCTGTGGGTCAACGCCGTACTGCCCGGCGCGCTGGGCGTGGAGGTGATTGAGCGCGCCAGCGGCGCGCCGGTTGCCGCGCTGGAACGCCAGGACGACACCGCGGTGTTCAGCGCCCGCATGGGCCGACGCCGCAAGCCCTTCGACTATCTGCTGCGGGTGCAGTGGCCGCCCTTGCGTCCGGGCGATCCCCCGTGGGTGCGCGACCTCGAAGACCCTTACCGCTTTCCGCAAGTGCTGGGCGAGATGGACGCCTGGCTGCTGGCCGAAGGCACGCATCTGCGTCCCTACGAATGTCTGGGCGCGCATCCGGGCGAAATGCTGGGCGTGGCCGGCACGCGCTTCGCGGTGTGGGCGCCCAATGCGCGGCGCGTGTCGGTGATTGGCGATTTCAACCTCTGGGACGGCCGCCGCCACCCCATGCGGCTGCGGCGCGAATGCGGCGTGTGGGAGTTGTTCCTGCCCGAAGCGGGCCAGGGCGCTCTGTACAAGTTCGAGATCCTCACCCAGCATGGCGAGACTCTGCAGAAGGCCGACCCGATGGCCTTCCGCGCCGAGCTGCGGCCGGGCACCGCCAGCATCGTGCAAGGCCTGCCGCCGCTGCACGCCATCCGCCCCGGCATGGCGCAGGCCAACGGCTTCGAGGCGCCGATCAGCATTTACGAAGTGCATCTGGGCTCCTGGCGCAAGATGGAGGGCTGGCGCTGGCTGAGCTACCGCGAACTGGCCGACACCCTGGTGCCCTACGCCCGTGACCTGGGCTTCACCCATCTGGAGTTGCTGCCCATCACCGAGCATCCGTTCGATGGCTCCTGGGGCTATCAGCCCATCAGCCTGTTCGCCCCCACCGCGCGCTTCGGCACGCCCGACGATTTTCAGTATTTCGTCGATGCCGCGCATGCCGCCGGGCTGGGCGTGATCCTCGACTGGGTGCCGGCGCACTTTCCGTCCGACGCGCATGGCCTGGCCAACTTCGACGGCACGCATCTGTACGAATACGCCGATCCGAAGGAAGGCTTCCACCACGACTGGAACACCCTGATCTACAACTTCGGCCGCACCGAGGTGCGCAACTATCTGGTGGCCAATGCGCTTTACTGGCTGGAGCGCTTCAACATCGACGGCTTGCGCGTGGACGCCGTGGCCTCCATGCTCTACCGTGATTACAGCCGTCCCGCCGGACAGTGGGTGCCCAACAAGTTCGGCGGACGCGAGAACCTGGAAGCCATCGACTTCCTGCGCCGCATGAACCACACCGTCGGCGTGCAGCGCCCCGGCGCCATCACCCTCGCGGAAGAATCCACCGCCTTTCCCGGCGTCAGCCGCCCGCCCAGCGCCGACCTGCAAAGCGGCGGCCTGGGTTTTCATTACAAGTGGAATATGGGCTGGATGCACGACAGCCTGAGCTACATCCGCCGCGACCCGGTGCACCGCAAGTTCCACCACAACGAGCTGACCTTCAGCATGATGTACGCCTATGACGAGAACTTCGTGCTGCCGCTCTCGCATGATGAAGTCGTCCACGGCAAAGGCTCGCTGCTGGCCAAGATGCCCGGCGACCGCTGGCAACAATTCGCGAATCTGCGCGCCTACCTCGGCTATCTGTTCAGCCATCCCGGCAAAAAGCTGCTGTTCATGGGCGACGAATTCGCGCAGGCGTCGGAGTGGCAGTCCGACTACAGCCTCGACTGGGACGCGCTGCTGCACGCGCCCAACCAGGGCGTGCAGCGCCTGGTGCGCGATCTCAACCTCACCTACCGCGCCCACCCCGCGCTGCATCAGCTCGATCATCATCCGGGCGGCTTCACCTGGATCACCTACGACGACGCCACGCAGTCCGTCCTGGCTTTCGAGCGCGGCGCGCGTGAGGGCGGCAAGTTCGTCGTGTTGTGCAACTTCACTCCCACGCCGCGCCACGACTACCGCATCGGCGTGCCGCAGGGCGGGCGCTGGGAGGTGCTGATCAATACCGACGATCCGGTCTACGACGGCTCGGGCATGGCGCTTGCGCTGCATGACGCCGAGCCGCTGCCCGCGCACGGACGGCCGCATTCGCTGCAACTCACTCTGCCGCCGCTGGCCTGCGTCATCCTCCGTCCCGCCACCTGACACCTGAACCCCGATGAACGCACAACGCCGCACTGCCAAAGCCAAGCCTGCCGCGCCTGCACTGCGGCCAAGCCGGGTGACCATGCTCGGCGCGCAACTGCAGGCCGACGGCGTGCACTTCGCCCTGGCCGCGCCGCATGCGCAGGCGGTCGAACTGTGCCTGTTCGCCGCAGACGGCCAGACCGAAATCGCCCGCCTGCCCATGCCGGTGCAGCGCGACGGCATCTGGCAAGGCGTTCTGGCCGCCGAGGCGGGCGGCGTGGACGGCTTGATTTACGGCTGGCGGGTGCACGGCCCGTGGGCGCCCAAAGACGGCCACCGCTTCAACCCGGCCAAGCTGCTGCTCGACCCCTGCGCGCGCGAGGTCGTCGGCCGCTACGACGGCAGCGACCTGCACCTCGGCCATGATCCCGCACACCCCGACCGCCCGGATCCGCGCGACAACGCGGCCACCGCGCTCAAGGCCCGCGTCGTGGCCGATCTGCCGCCGCTGGCCCAGCCGCGCCCCGTCATCGACCCGGCGCAGCGGGTCATCTACGAACTGCACGTCAAGGGCTACACCGCGCAGCATCCAGACGTGCCTCCCGCCCTGCGCGGCAGCTACGCCGGGCTGGCGCATCCGGCCAGCATCGCCTATCTCAAGGCGCTGGGCATCACCACGGTCAGCCTGCTGCCGGTCGCCTTCCGCGCCGACGAAGCCCGGCTGCTGCAGATGGGCCTGAGCAATTACTGGGGCTACTCCCCCATTGCCTGGGCCGCGCCCGAAACCCGGCTGTGGAGCGGCGCCGAGGGCAGCACGCCGCGCAGCGAATTCCGCGCCCTGGTCGAGGCCCTGCACGGCGCCGGGCTGGAGGTGATTCTCGACGTGGTCTACAACCACACCGCCGAGCTCGACCCGCTCAGCGGCCCCACCCTGTCAATGCGCGGCATCGACAACGCGCTGTACTACCACCTCGATCCACTAGACCGTAGCCGCACGCTCGACTGGACCGGCTGCGGCAACAGCGTCAACCTCAACGCGCCGCTGGTGCTGCGCATGGTCATGGACAGCCTGCGCCGCTGGGTGAGCGAGTTCGGCGTGGACGGCTTTCGCTTCGACCTCGCCAGCACCCTGGCCCGCGGCTCGGCGCGGGTGCACAACGATTTCCAGTCCGACGGCGCCTTTCTCAGCGCCGTGGCGCAAGATCCGGTGCTGAGCAACTGCCTGCTGGTGGCCGAGCCCTGGGATTTGGGCCCCGGTGGCTACCGCGTGGGCGGCTTTCCGCCCGGTTGGCTGGAGTGGAATGACCGCTTCCGCGACACTCAGCGCGGATTCTGGCTGCAGCACCAGAACGCGCCGGGTGAATTTGCCACCCGCCTGGCCGGATCGAGCGATGCGTTCAGCCCTGCGCGGCGCAGCGCGCACAGCAGCGTGAACTTCATCACCGCGCACGACGGCTTCACCCTGCGCGATCTGGTCAGCTACGCCCACCGCCACAACCAGGCCAATGGCGAGGACAACCGCGACGGCCATGGCCACAACCTCAGCGTCAACAACGGCGTCGAAGGACCGACCGATCATGCCGACGTGCTGGCCGCCCGCGCCCGCCAGAGCCGCGCCCTGCTGGCCGTGCTGCTGCTGTCGCTCGGCACTCCCATGCTGCTCGCCGGTGACGAACTCGGCCACACCCAGCGCGGCAACAACAACGCCTATTGCCAAGACAACCCGATCTCCTGGATCGACTGGAAGCATGCCGATACGGCGCTGCGCGACTTCGTGCGCGGCGTGCTCGCGCTGCGGCGCGACACGCCCCTGCTCCAAAGCCACGCCTGGTGGGCGTCCGCGCCGAGCGCCACGCAACCTGGCGCGGTGTGGCGCCGCGCAGACGGCCAGCCGATGGAGCCCGCCGACTGGGCGCTCGACGATCACGGCGCCCTGATGGTGCAGCTATGCGCTGCGAATGCCGGGCCGCCTGGTGCAGCGTCGCAGCAGGTTCTGATTCTTATCAATGCTGAGGGACAAGACGCTTCCTTCACCCTCAGGCCAGGGGCGTGGCTGCTTAGACTGTCCACAGACAATGGATATGTCGGCCCGGCGCGGGAGGCCAGCAAAAATAGCGGCAAAGCGCGGCGGCTGGGTGCGCAGCAAACCCTGCCGCCAACCAGTTTGTGGATCGCCACGCAGGAAGGCGCCGACACGCAGTCATCAGGAGACACTTCGGCATGAATCTCGTCACCCGTCCCGCCACGCCGTTTGAAGGCCAGCGCCCCGGCACTTCCGGACTGCGCAAAAAAGTGGCCGTGTTCCAGCAGCCCGGCTATCTGGAGAACTTCGTGCAGGCGCTGTTCACGGTGCTGGGCAGCGCCAGCGGCAAGACCCTGGTGGTGGGCGGCGACGGGCGCTACTACAACCGCGTCGCCATCCAGACCATTTTGCGCATGGCGGCGGCGCACGGCTACGCGCGGGTGCTGGTGGGGCAAGGCGGCATTCTGTCCACCCCGGCAATGAGCGCGGTCATCCGCCGCCGGGCGGCCAGCGGCGGCATCGTGCTGTCAGCCAGCCACAACCCCGGCGGGCCGCAGGGCGACTTCGGCATCAAATACAACATTGCCAACGGCGGCCCGGCGCCGGAATCAGTGACCGAGGCCATCTACCTGCGCTCGCGCGAGGTGCATGAAATCCGCACCGTCGACAGCCCCGATCTGCCGCTGGACGCGCTGGGCACTCACGCGCTGCTAGGCACACAGATCGAGATCATCGACCCGGTGGCCGACTACGCCGCCGTACAGCGCGAACTGTTCGATTTCGACGCCATTCGCGCGCTGTTCGCCCGTGGCTTCCGCCTGCGGCTGGACACCATGTGGGCGGTGGGCGGGCCCTACGCCCAAGCCCTGCTCGAAGGCGAACTGGGCGCACCAAGGGGCACCGTGGTCAACGCTGAACCGCGCGAAGATTTCGGCGATCTGCACCCCGACCCCAACCCGGTCAACGCCACCGACCTGATCAGCCACATGGCTGCCGCCGACGCACCCGACATGGGCGCGGCCACCGATGGCGACGCCGACCGCAACATGATCGTCGGCCGCAACTTCGTGGTCTCGCCTTCCGACAGCCTGGCGGTGCTGGCCGCGCACGCCACCCGCATTCCAGGTTACGCGGCGGGTTTGGCTGGCGTGGCGCGTTCCATGCCCACTTCCACCGCGGTGGACCGCGTGGCGGCCAAGCTAGGCATTGCGTGCTTTGAGACCCCCACCGGCTGGAAGTTTTTCGGCAACCTGCTCGATGCAGGCAAAGTCACGCTCTGCGGCGAAGAAAGCTACGGCACCGGCTCCAACCACATCCGCGAAAAGGACGGCCTGTGGGCCGTGCTGTTCTGGCTGAACCTGATTGCGGTC
>JAQTVS010000212.1 GCA_028706735.1 Thiomonas sp. | reverse complement strand
CCAGGCTCGTCACCAGCAGAGGAATGGCCATGCCCAACATGAAGACCGACAGTCCGTCGATCAACGTGCCCCCGCTGGCCAGCGCCCAAGCCAGATCGTGCGGCAGGCGCATCGGCGCCGCATCGAGCAGCGCGATGATCCGCGCATGGTCGGGATGAACAGTCGCTCCCTGCGACTCGGCCTGGATGGCAGTGGCCATACGCCCTGCCCTCAGGCCGCCACGCGCCCTTGCGCCACAGCGTCGTGGGTGTAGTTGAACACCACGTCGGGATCGGGGCAGAGCAAGGCGTGATCCTTGTCCTTGTAATCCAGCCGGGTGAGCAGATCCATGATGAGGTTGAGCCGCGCCTGCTTCTTGTCGTTGGCGCGCACGACGGTCCAGGGTGCAACCGGCGTGTGCGTGCGGGCGAACATGGCGTTGCGCGCGGTACTGTAGTCTTTCCAGTGCTTTTGCGCGGCGGCATCGATCGGGCTCATTTTCCACTGCTTGAGCGGATCGGTGAGCCGGTCTGCAAGTCGCTGCTTCTGTTCGGCCTTGTCGATGTCGAGGTAATACTTGAACAGTTGCAGACCTGAGCGCACCAGCATCTGCTCGAACACCGGCACCGTCTCCATGAATTCCTCGTACTGCGCCTCGGTGCAAAAGCCCATCACCCACTCCACCCCGGCGCGGTTGTACCAACTGCGGTTGAACAGCACGAACTCCGCAGCCGCCGGCAGATAAGGCGCATAGCGCTGGAAGTACCACTCCGACTCATCGCGGGTGGACGGCTTGTTCAACGCCACCACGCGGGTGTCGCGCGGCGAGAGGTGCTCGATGACGCGCTTGATGGTGCCGTCCTTGCCCGCGCTGTCGCGCCCTTCGAGCAGGATCAGAATACGGTCGCCCTTGGCGATGAGGTGCTTCTGAAACTTCACCAACTCGATCTGCAGGGCTTCGAGGATTTTTCCATAGCCATGATCGAGATGGGATGACGATTGTTGCTCGCTCTTTTTTCCCATTTCAGTCTCCTAGACCCAGGTCGGATTGCAGCGGCGGATCGGCAGGCAGATGTTCCGGCAACGCATCGCTGCCGACGGGGGTGAGGTAATCCGCCATCTCATCCCAAGGTTTGCCTTCGGCCAGTTCTTCGTAGTAGGCGCGCGCGATCTGGCCGAGCTCGCTCTTGGGGTCGAGCAGATCGCGCGACTGGGTGCCATCGAGCCGCCCCATGGCGCGCCAGATGAACTCTTCAAACTGCCGCATCTTCTCGGGCGACAACGGCGCTTGCTTCATGCTCTACACCTGAACCGCCGCGGGCAGGCCGAACTCATCAAGCGCATTGAGCAGCGGCGTCATGTACATCATCGCCGGGCCGCCGTGCATGAGCACCGCCAGAAATCCGGCCTCGATGAGTTCGTCGCGTTTCGCCCCGGCATGCACCGCCTGCTTGACGTGAAAGGCGATGCACCATTCGCACTGCGCGGCAACCGACAACGCCACATTCACCAGTTCTTTCTGTTTGCCCGACAGCGCAGGGCCGGATTCCGCCTTGCCCATGAAATTCATGAAGGCCTGGACTTCGTTTGGATGGCTTTTGCCGAGTGTGGACAGCAGCGACTCGATCTCGTGCAGCCGGTCGCGCATGGGGGTGTCTGGTGCGTCTGTCATGGCGGGTTCCTTACTGAAACGAGGGTTCAACTGCCGCGCTTGCGCGCCGGAACCGCTGCTTTCTTTCCAGCCGCCGACAGGCTCTGCGCCTGGTCGCTCATCAGCTTGGCGGCCTACTGCTGCGCGTTCTGCATGGCCTCGACGGCCTGCGTGGTGAACTGCATCGCGCTCTGAAACAGCGCTTGCACCGGCTCGCCGCCCGCGGGCAAGGCGGCCGCGCCCTGTTTCACGCTGTCCTGCAAACTGGTTTGCAGGTGGTTCAGGCTGGAATTCATCGTCTCGGCCATTTCGGTCTGGGTGGCCGAGACAATTTGCGCGAGTTTCTGAAAATAGGCCATCATGCCCTCCCCGCCTGCTTGCGGCGAACTCTGCGCCTGGGCGTTCAGCCAGGTCTGCATGTCCCGTGCGGACAAGGTGGTTTCAACAGCCTCTGCCGCATGTTGCGCCATGTCGCGCATCATCTGCAGTTGCAGCTGGGTCATTTGCTCAAACCCGCGAAACAGGGTCTGGCTCAGGGCAAAAGCGGACTCCAACTCGGCTTTTTGCACGGCTTGCAGTTGCTCGGTCGGTTGCATGGCACACCTCCAGAATTGTGAATAAGTACGCACAGTTTGCGTGCTGCGCTGCCGCATGCACTTGACTTGCATCATGCCAGCCGAATGTGTTTGACGCTGACTTGTCAGCAGGTGTTGCAGCCGGCGTTCTGCGCTCCTGAGAAAACGCCGGGCCGCCCCAAGTTTTCTCATCCCCCTCGGGGGGCCTGACGCGAACGCGGCAGGTCTGGGGGCGCTTTCAGGCGTTGGGGAACAGCAGTTTGTGCACCGTCTCGTTGTCAATGGGCTCGCCGAACAGATCGCGCACCAGAAGCTGGCTGCCGAGCAGTTGCGGCGCGAACAGCACGTCTGGCTGCACCCGCCGGATTTTGTTGACATGCCGCACATCGTTAACCCCGGCAATGGTTTTCACGCCGGGTGCAAGTTCCTTGACCGCGAGCACGGCAAAGGCGTTCTCGGCGTCGTCTTCCCGCAGGGTCAGCACGGCCTTGGCGCGCGGCACGCCGGCCAGTTCCAGGGTTTCATTGCGGGTGGCGTCTGCGGTGATCACGTCGGCAGAATCTGGGTAGGGAGAAGCGTGCCCGGCGGGTGCAATGACTGTGACCGGCGCGCCGCGGCTGGTCAATTCTTTCCACATGGCGTACGCCAGGCTGGACACGCCGATGATGACGTAATGATTTTTGCGCTGTTCCTTTTGCATCTTGCCCTCCAGAGCACGTTTGAGGCTGCCGCCCACCAGCGGGCCGATCACCACGGACAGCGTGGTTGCAAAGACCGAAATGCCCAGCACGATCATCGACACCGTGAACATGCGCGCCTGCAAAGTATGCGGCACGATGTCGCCATAACCGACCGTGGACATGGTCTCGATGGTGTAATAAAACGCCGTGGGCAGGCTGTGAATGGGCGGCGTGTACCCCGCGCCAAACCAAAGGCTGCCCAGGGTGCCGTAACTCAGCAGGCTGCCCACGCCGAGCAGTGCGAACAGGGAGCTCGCGGCCAGACTGCTGCGGGTGAAGTGCCGGGAGTACACCAGCAGCACCAGCAGCAGCGCGCCGGACAAGACAAAAATGCCATCGGGGCGACGTGCCGCCCAGAAGGCCAGTCCGGCAGACAGCGCGCTGAGCAGGATGCTCAAAATCCAGGCCACGCGGGCACGCAGCAGCAGGCCCGGCACCATCAGGAGGAGCCCGGCGCCGATCAGCACATGCGGAAACGCGGCCAGATCGGCCAGCCCGGAAATGCCCTCCGCCCCACGCTGCACGATGCCGAGCACGGCCTGCCGCAGAGGGACGAATTGCAGACCGATCTGGTAGGCGCCGCTGCTCAGCGCCAACAACGCCGCCAGCAGCGTCGGCCCATACTGCTTCCAGTCTTTCACGACCAGTCTGACGGCGGTGCTCAGTCTGGCTTTGAGGACGCGCCAGCGGCTGGCCTTTGGCAAAGGATCCGGCGCCTTGGGTGGAATGGTCGAGGTGGGCATGGCCGAAGTATCGGCGATCCTGCCGCGTGTCGGTGCATCCCGCCGCTACAAGGCAATCCAGGCGCAGCGCCCGTCGGCGTCCTGCAGGCGTATCCAGTGGCAGTCGTACAGGCGGTGCAGCCGCTCGGGCTGCAACGCAGTGTCGCATGGGGCGGAAAACCAGTCGCGGTCGTCGCCCTGCAAACCCAGGCCAAGCACATGCGTGGCGTGGCGCGCCACCCAGTTCACGTCATGCGCGCAGAACACCACGATGTGGTCGGTCAAGGTTTCCAGCAAGGCGCCCACCAGGCGCTGATGCCCCGGGTCCTGAAACGCCACCGGCTCATCCAGCAACAGCAAGGGGCAGTCTTGCACCAAGGCCTGCGCCAAAGCCACGCGCTGCCGCTCCCCGGCGGACAGGGCGAGCACATCGCGGTCACGCAGCGCCCACGCATCCAGCCGCCGCAGCGCCTCGTGCGCAGCCGGCGCGTCCACCCGGGGCTGCGCCATTTCGAGCAAGGCCAGAACGGACAGATTGAACCTGTCGCGCGGCTGAGACGGCATGAGGGTGCGCAAAGCAGCCAGGCGTTCGGGGCCGAGGCTGTGCAGGGCGCGGCCCTGCAGTTGCACCGTCGCGCCTGCGCCGGCCAGAGGCGACAGCCCAGCAATCTGCCGCAACAGCGTGGATTTGCCCGCGCCATTGCGGCCGATCAGTCCGAGCCGGTCGCCTGGGCGCAAACCCAGTGTCACACCCCGTGCCAGCGGCGGCAGATGCGCCGCGGCCACCACATCCAGGCCATTGACCTGCAGCCAGGCGTCGTGTGTCATCGCACCCGCCGCAACATGAGGATGAACACGGGCGCGCCCACCAGCGCGGTGACCGCGCCCACCGGCAATTCATACGGCATGAACACCCCGCGCGCCAGAGTGTCCGCCGCCACCACCAACGCCGCACCGGCCAGCGGCGCAGCCCAGGCCAGATCGCGCAGGCGCTGCATGCCGGCCAGCCGCAAAGCCTGCGGCACGACCAGCCCGACAAAGCCCACCGCCCCGGCCACTGCCACCGACGCCCCGGTGGCCAGCGCCGCCAGCAGCACCAGCTCCAGCCGCGCCCGCAGCACCGGCTCGCCCAGCAGCCAAGCCACCTCGCTGCCCAGCATCAGGCGGTCATATCGACGCTGACGCCACAGCATCCAGGCCGCCAGCAGCACCGCCAGGCCGCAAAGCCAGAGCCCATGCGTCGCCCCGGACAGATTGCCCACCAGCCAGAACATGGCGCCACGCAATTGCTGATCGGGCACCAGGCTGAGCAGCAGGGTGGACAGGGCCCCGGCCAGCGCGGCCAACATGGCGCCAATCAGAATGAGCTGGGCGGAGGCCTCATCATCCCGGCTCGCCAGGATGCGGCGGCCAATCAGCAGCAGCAGCAACAACGCCGCTGCCGCGCCCAGCACGCTGCCCGACCACAACGCCGCGCCGAGCAGCAAGGCCACAATCGCGCCCAGCCCCGCCCCGCCGGAAGCGCCAAGCACATAGGGGTCAGCGAGCGGGTTGCGCAGCAGAATCTGCATGGCCAGCCCCGCCTGCGCCAGCAAGGCGCCCACCCCCACCCCTGCGAGCACACGCGGCAGGCGGAGTTGCCAGATGATGGCCGCATTCCACCCGCCCTCGCCCACCGACAAGGCCGCTGCAACCACCGCAGCCAGGAGCAGCGGCAAACCCCAGCGCCACGCATTGGGTCGATGCGCGCGCGCGTGCGCGGCAAGTTCAGCGGTCATGTTGCGCGATTCAGAGCGCCGGCCGCCAGGTCAGACCGACAAACACGCCCAGCGGTTCGCGGTTGTAGCCGTAGACCGTCCGATACC
>JAQTVS010000211.1 GCA_028706735.1 Thiomonas sp. | reverse complement strand
TGGCCGGCAAGCGCCTGCTCGAAAAACTCGGCGCCAGCGTGATCGAAGGCGCGGCCATCGTCGATCTGCCCGAACTCGGCGGCTCGCAACTGCTGCGCGATGCGGGCCTGCCGCTGTTCACCCTGGTGGATTTTTCCGGGCATTGATCGTGCCGCGGCTGATCGGAAACCTGATCGGAGACTGGCGAGGCTTGCTGTCTGCCCTGATGTGTGCGGCGACCCTGTTCGCCTCGCCGCCTGCGCAGGCACAGCAGGCCGCCGTGGCGCCGGAGGTGTCGCTGCGCAGTGTGGACAGCATCGCGCTGCAAGGCGCGACCGCCATCCTCGACCTCACCCTGAATCTCCGCAACACCAGCGGCCTGGCCCTGCCGCTACAAAAACTGCGGTTTCAACTCCAATTCAACGGCCTGGACGTGGCGCAAGGCGTGAGCACCGCGCCCGTCACCATCGCCGCGCAGCAGCAGGCGCAGGTTCCGGTGCAGGTCGATGTGGACAGCGCAACGCTGCTGAGCCTGATCGCCACCCTGCCGTCCGACGGCACAGTGCATTACGTCATCAAAGGCACGGCGGAAATCGGGCAGACCATGCTGCAGATCCCCTTCACCCACAGCGGGGCGGTGCAACTCGTTCTGCAATGAACCTCAGGCCGCGGCGATGGTCGCAGCGTCAAGCTGGCGCCGCATCATGCGGTGCGACCAGAGCCCGCCAAACGGAATGAGCGAGGCGAAAAACACGCCCAGGCTGCGCAAGGGCGAGAGCTGCCCGCGCGAGAGGGTGACAAACAGCGCAATCGTGGCCCAGATGAACAAGGCGCCGTGAATTGGCCCGATGATCCTCACCCCGACCGGCCAATCGGCCATGTATTTCAGCGGCACGGCGACCAGCACCAGCGCGATGAGCGAGGAACCTTCGATCAGCGCCATGACGCTGAGATGGTTGAGCGGGGACTTGAACATGCGTGACACTCCGATGAGCCGAGATAGATGCGCGAAATGCTATGTCCCGAAAAATCCCCTACGCCGCAAATGCGGCCGAGCGATGCCGGAGGAATTGCCCGATCGCAAATTGGCTGCATATAGAGGCATCAACGTCGAGACTCCACGCGGGACAGACCCGTATGTCTGGAGGCCCTATTCGGTGAGTACAGTCAGCCCAGTGTGCTGCGCATAGTCGGCCAAGACCGTATCGACCGCGCCAAAGCTGCGCAGTGTGCCGCGCTCCAGCCAGAGCGCCTTGTTGCAGGTCTGACGGATGACCTGCGGATTGTGGATGGCCAGCACCACGATTTCTGCCCGAGCATGGAGTTGTTCGAGGCGGCGGGCTGCTTTTTCCTGAAAGCCGGCGTCACCCACGCCGATCACCTCATCGAGCAACAGAATATCGGCTTCCACTGCTGTGGCGATGGCAAAGGCAAGGCGCAAGCGCATGCCGCTGGAATACGTGCGAAGCGGCAGATCCAGATAATCACCCAGCTCGGTGAATTCAGCGATCTCTTCAGACTTGGCGTGAATTTCCGCATCTTTCATGCCCAGCAGCAGGCCGCGCAGGCGGATATTTTGTCGCCCGGTGGATTGATCGTCCATGCCCAGGTTGATGTCCAGCAGAGGAATCGCACGCCCCCGCACCTCCACTACGCCTGCAGTCGGCGGATAAATGCCCGCCATCACCCGCAGCAGCGTGGATTTTCCTGCGCCGTTATGCCCGATCAGCCCCAGGCGATCGCCGGGCTGTAGCGCCAGATCGATATTGCTCAACGCGCGCACGATCACCACGCCCGTATTGTCTTCGGCGAGGCGATTTTTTCGGCCCAGTTGCAGCACCCTTTTTTTGAGCGACTGCGCGGTCACGTCGAAAATCGGCAAATCCAGGGCGACCTGGTGCAGGCGAATGGAGGCGCTCATGGTGTTGTCATACCCAGTAAGGAATGCGCTTGTGATAGCGCCCGGTCAGCCACAGCGCACACAACCAGCCCAGCAGCGCCATGGCGCCCGTGATGATCCAGGTCGAAGCGGGCGGCGCAATGCCGACCAGCGGTTGCCGCACCACATCGATCAGATAGGCCAGCGGATTGAAGGTGACGATCCAGCGATGTTTCTCTGACAGCATGGCGCCATGAAACAAGATGGGCGTGACATAAAACGCCACCTGCAGCAAAGCGGCAATGATTTGCGGAAAGTCGCGGAAGCGCGCAGACAGCAGCCCGGCCACCATGCCGATCCACAGGCCGTTCAAAACGAACAGTGCCAGGCCCGGAATGAACAAGGGCAAGATCAGCCAAGACTTGACGCCAAAAATCGCCAGCACCAACAGCACGATGACAAAGTTGTGCGCAAAAATCACCAGATTGCGCCACGCGACCTGCAAGACATAAATCAGCTTGGGGGTGTTGACCTGCCGGATATAACTGGCGCTGTTGATATACGCCATGCTGCCTTCGTTGACCAAGCTCGAAAACAGATTCCACGCCACCAGCCCAATCGCCACCATCGGCAGATAATCCGCGATGTTTTGTCCGAACAGCGAGCCGTACACCACGCCGAGCGCACCGACCAGCACCCCCATGCTGATGGTCAGCCAGAACGGGCCGATTTTCGACCGTGCATAGCGCTGCCGGATTTCCAGCCAGCCCAGCAGCGTCCACAGCCGCCAGTTGCGCAAACTGTTCAGAAAGTCCGAAAAAGCCAGTTGTAGGGCAGACATGAATTTTGAAGCGGTGCGGGCGAACTGATCATCATATGCGCAAGGAGGGGCAGGGCCGGGGTGATCCCTCTTGTCTGGCGTGCTGCGCGTTGTGAAGGCGGTGAGTTCTTGCCGATCGCCCTGCGCGCTGTGCATGCGTGAAGTTTGGCCAGAGGCTCAAAAAAAGAGCGATTTCATCCCAACCAACAGCAACACCCCAGCGAGAGCCGCTTGTAGCCGCTTGGGCGGCAGCGCATGCGCAAAATGACTGCCCATCCAGGCTGCGGGCAAAGACCCCAGCAGCAACAGCCCCAGCATCCGCCCATCCACCAGCCCCATGCCGGCGTAAGCCAAACCCCCCACCACAGCGAGCGGAATGGCGTGAACCAGATCGGACAACACGATCTGCTGCGGGCTGAGCTGACGCCGGTAAATCGCCATCAGCAAGACAACACCCAACGAACCCGCCCCCACCGAGGTGAGCGCCACCGCGCCTCCGATGCCGCCCCCGGCACAGACGGTTAAAGGAGCCTGCCAGCTTGGCGCCGTCTGTGCTGCGCTCAAAGGTGCGGCCGTCGCTTTGCGCAACAGCCAGGGGCCGAACAGCAGTCCCAGTGCAGCCAGGCAGACCATCAATCCAATGGCTTGCGTCATCCAGGCCTGCTGATCGAACTGCGTCCCCATGCTGACAAAGACGGCGGTGATCAGCGCTGCTGGCAGGCTGCCTAGCCACAGTCTGCGCACCACAGGCCAATTCACAGTCGATTGACGGCGATGCCTCAACACTGCAGCCACTTTGGTGATGGCGGCAAACCAAAGATCCGTGGCGACTGCGGTGGTGGGAGCCACGCCGAACACGAGAATCAGCACCGGTGTCATCAGCGCCCCGCCGCCCACCCCGGTCAAGCCAATCAGCAGACCAGACACGGCGCCAGCCGCCACATAGCCGAAATCCACTCCTTACAGCCTCTGGGCGACGTGTTCGGCCAGCGCCTCGGGCGAGGCGGATGTCGTCTGCACCAAAAGTTCCGGGTTCAAAGGCGCTTCATAAGGGCTTGAAATCCCCGTGAACTCTGGAATTTCTCCGCGCCGCGCCTTGGCGTATAGCCCTTTGGGGTCGCGTCGTTCACACTCCTCAAGCGGCGCATCCACGAACACCTCGACAAATTCCCCCGGGGCGAACAGGCCGCGCGCCCACTCCCGTTCGGCGCGAAACGGAGAAATGAACGACACGATCACGATCAGCCCGGCATCAACCATCAACCGCGCCACTTCGGCTACACGGCGGATGTTTTCCACCCGGTCGGCTTCGGTGAAACCCAGGTCGCGGTTCAGGCCGTGGCGCACATTGTCGCCATCGAGCACATAGGTATGCCGTCCCTGCGCATGCAAGCGTTTTTCCAGCAGATTGGCCAGGGTCGATTTCCCCGAGCCCGACAAACCCGTGAACCACACGCAGCGTGGCTGCTGGTGCTTGAGCGCGCCGCGCGCCGCCTTATTCACCGCCAGCGCCTGCCAATGCAGATTGCTGTCGCGGCGCAGGGCAAAGTCGATCATGCCCGCGCCCACCGTGGCCTGCGTGAGGCGGTCGATCAGGATGAAATTACCCAGCTCCCGGCTGGCCGAATAGGGCATGAAGGGCACGGGCCGATCCACGCTCAGATGCACTGCTGCGATGCTGTTCATCGGCGCCTCGCGTGCCGACAGATGCGCCCCCGTGTCCGCATCGACCACATGCCGCAGACTCGTCACCACCGCGCCCACCGTGCGGTGGTGCAGCTTCAGCCAATACGGCCGCCCCGGCAAAAGCGCCTGCTCGTCCACCCACACCACGTGCGCATGAAACTGCTCGGCCTGCTCGATGGGCGCATCCGCCGCCACCAGCACGTCGCCGCGGCTGATGTCGCGCTCCTCCTGCAAGGTCAGGCAGACCGCATCGCCTCCGCTCGCCTGCGCCACCGCATCGAAGCCGATGCGCACCGACTGCACCGTGGCCTCCACCCCCGAGGGCTGCACGCGCAAACGGTCGCCCGCCCGCACCCGCCCCTGCGCCACCGTGCCGCAATAGCCGCGAAAATCCGAACTGGGCCGCAGCACCAGCTGCACCGGCAACTGCAGCGCCGCGTCGGCATCTTGACTGGACAGCGGGGCCTGCTCCAGCCACTCCAGCAGCGTCGGGCCGTCGTACCACGGGGTATGCGGGCTGGGGGCAGTCAGGTTGTCTCCGCCCAGCGCCGACAGCGGCACCGCCTGCACCAACAAACCCAGCGTCTCGGCCAGCGCCGCATAGTCGGCGCAAATGGCCGAAAAGCGCGCCGCATCCCACCCCACCAGGTCCATTTTGTTCACCGCCAACAGCACCCGCTTCACTCCCATGAGCGCCACGATGCGGCTATGCCGCCGGGTTTGCGTCAACACCCCCTTGCGCGCATCCACCAGCACCACGGCGCAATCGGCGGTGCTGGCCGCGACCGCCATATTGCGCGTGTACTGCTCATGCCCCGGCGCGTCGGCAACGATAAAGCCGCGCCTGGGCGTGCTGAAAAACCGGTAGGCCACGTCAATGGTGATGCCCTGCTCGCGCTCCGCCTGCAGTCCATCCACCAGCAAGGCCAGATCAGGCGCCTCCCCCTGCGTGCCGAAGCGCCTGGAGTCGCTGCGCAAAGCCTGCCACTGATCGTCGAAGACCTGCTTGGTGTCGAACAACAACCGCCCGATCAGCGTGCTCTGTAAGCGTCCCGCCAACCCCTCTTGACACCCGTGGCGAAGGTCAGGTGCTGGCGGCAGGGGCGTGGGTTTTCGCCCAGTTGTGCGGCAGCAATTCGCCCAGACGGCTGTTGGGCCAGGTGGGCAGCT
>JAQTVS010000210.1 GCA_028706735.1 Thiomonas sp. | reverse complement strand
GGAAAAATTGATCCACGCCAGCGCCAGCAGCAGGCTCAGCGCGCCAGCGACGGCACTCCAGCGCGGCGGCAGATACGCCAGCGGCAGGCCGATCACCAGCCCGAGCGCGACACTGCGCAGCGTGGGAACGGTAGCCCAGGCCAAGGCGTGGTCCGGGCCGAAACTCAGCGCGGCGGACAGGCTGACCGCGAGCAGGCCAGTCAAGGTCAGCGCCAGCGCCAGACGCAGCCGGGGCGCGCCCGGCCGCAGCAGCGCGGCAAGCATCAGGATGCTGCCCACCAGCATCGACGCGGTGATGCCAGTCTGCCGCAGCGCGCTCATGGGCGTGAAGTCCGGCAGCCGCAGCCCGCTGTTGACGAACCACGCCGACAACACCCGCCAGGTATCGGTATCGAGCGCGGGCTGCAGCAGCGTGGGGCCGATCTGCCCGGTGCCGAACAACACCGCCGCCGGCCACAGCAGCGCAACCGGCCACAGCGCCAGCAACAACAGGCCGTCGCCCACATGCGGGGCGAACCAGCGCTCGCGCCACAGGCGCAGCAAAGCAGCCAGCCGCAGCCGCGGCAGCAGCCACACGCAGATCGCCGCGCCGAGCACGCCGCCGACGGAGTTGGTCAGCCAGTCGAGGTTGGACGACACCCGCATGGGCAGTAACGCCTGCAGCGATTCCATGCTGAAGGACACGGCGCTGGCCAGCACGCTGGCGACCAGCCACGACAACCAGCGCGGCCAGCGCGCGGGGAGGGTGCGGGCCAGCAGATAGCCCAGAGGCAGATAGCCGCCGACGTTGATGAGCAGGTCGCTGGCAGTGATGTAGCGCGGCAGCGGCGCGCGCACGAAATCGAAGGGCATCAAGCCCTGCCAGCGCCAATCGGAAAAGGGATAGAGGCTGGCGTAGACGATCAGCAGCGCATAGCCCGCCAGCGCGTACCGCGAAAAGCGGGAAACCGGACGTGCGGGTTGAGTCTGCGTAGGCATTGAAGACGTGGCGCACACCGAGGATCGAAACGGGGTCGGCGCGTCCCATGAGACGTCCTCAGAATGGCTTGATGACGACCAGCGGAATGATGATGAACAGAATGATGGTGGGAATCTCGTTGAACCAGCGATACCACTTGTGGCTGCGCGTGTTCGTACCCTGCTCGAACTGGCGCAGGATGCGCTTGCACCAGAACATATAGATCACCAGCAGCACGACCAGGGTGACTTTGGTGTGTATCCAGCCGTTGCCCGGGCCGTGCAGGCCGATGCCGTAATACAGCCACAGCACCAGCCCCAGAATGATGGCTGGCCACATCAGAATGTGGGTGAAGCGGTAAAGTTTGCGTCCCATCATCAGCAGGCGCTCGCGCTCGGCCGTGCTGTCTGCGGGCGCCATGGCCAGGTTCACGAAAATGCGCGGCAGGTAAAACAGGCCCGCGTACCACGCGATCACGAAAATGATGTGCCAGGTCAGCACCCATTGAAATGCCATTGCAGACTCCCTTGTTCAGACAGGCGCACAGTGTAGAAGAGCCGCCTATGACGATTGTTGCCAGGGGACAAAATGGCGGGATGAGCGCAAACGACGGGCAAAAAAATCCCCGGCAGTGCTGGCCAGGGATTCAAGCCTTGAAACAAGGCCCCGCTCAGGGAGGAGAAGCGGGGGATGGCACATCTTGCAACGCACCATCCAGTTGAAAAAGATAGCATTGACCGCATCAAGTTCCCTTTTATGCTCCTTCGAAGATGAAAAACTTTGTGAACATGCCCGGTTTTCCCGGCACCCGCATGCGGCGTCTGCGCCGCGACGACTTCAGCCGCAGGCTGGTGCGCGAGCACCGGTTGAGCCCGGACGATCTGATCTACCCGGTGTTCATCCTCGACGGCCAGCAACAGCGCCAGAGCGTGGCGTCGATGCCCGGCGTGGAGCGTTTGAGTGTCGATTTGCTGCTGCCGGTGGCCGATGAATGCGTGAAACTAGGCATTCCGGTGCTGGCGCTGTTTCCGGTGATCGATCCCAAGCTCAAAACGCCCGACGGCATCGAGGCCGCCAACCCGGACGGCCTCGTGCCCCGCGCGGTGCGCGCGCTCAAACAGGCCTTCCCGCAACTCGGCGTGCTCACCGATGTGGCGCTCGACCCCTACACCTCGCACGGCCAGGACGGCCTGCTCGACGACACCGGCTACATCCTGAACGAGCCGACCGTGGCCATGCTGGTGAAGCAGGCGCTGGTGCATGCCGCAGCCGGCGTGGACATCGTCGCCCCGAGCGACATGATGGACGGCCGCATCGGCGCCATTCGCCAGGCGCTGGAAGCCGACAGCCACATTCACACCCGCATCATGGCCTACAGCGCCAAGTACGCCAGCGCCTTCTACGGCCCGTTCCGCGACGCGGTGGGCTCGGCAGCCACCCTCGGCAAGGCCGACAAAAAGGTCTATCAGATGGACCCGGGCAACTCCGACGAAGCGCTGCGCGAAGTGGCGCTCGACATCGCCGAGGGCGCCGACATGGTGATGGTCAAGCCGGGCATGCCCTATCTCGACATCGTGCGGCGGGTGAAGGACGAGTTCCACATGCCGACCTTCGCCTATCAGGTCAGCGGCGAATACGCCATGCTCAAGGCGGCCGCGCAAAACGGCTGGCTCGACCACGACGCGGTGATGATGGAAAGCCTGCTGGCGTTCAAGCGCGCGGGGGCCGACGGCATCCTCACCTATTTCGCCCTGGACGCGGCGCGCAAGCTGCGGCAAGGCTGAAGCCCGGAGCCGATCCATGAAAGTCCGTGTCTGGGATCTGCCGCTGCGCGTGTTTCACTGGGCGCTGGCCGCCTGCGTCACCATCTCCATCCTCACCGGGCTGATCGGCGGCAACGCCATGCAGTACCACTACTGGAGCGGCTATACGCTGATTGCGCTGCTGGTGTTCCGGCTGGTGTGGGGCGTGATCGGCAGCCACCACGCGCGGTTCTGGAACTTCGTCCACGGGCCGCGCGCCATCCTGCGCTATGTGCGCGGTGACGATCCGCGGCCCGAACACCTGCGCCTGGGCCACAACCCGCTGGGCAGCCTGTCGGTGCTGGCGCTTCTCACCGTGGTCGCGCTGCAGGTCATCAGCGGGCTGTTTGCGAATGATGAAATTTTCAACGAAGGCCCGCTGGCTAGCTATGTGAGCGGTCGCACCAGCGCGATTTTCACCTTCTATCACACCACCATCGGCCAGCCGCTGATCTACGCGCTGGTGGGGCTGCACCTCGCGGCCATTGCGTATTACGCCATTTTCAAGCGCGAAAACCTGGTGCGGCCCATGCTCACCGGAGACATCGACACCGTTGCCGGCGCTCCCGCCGCGCGCGACACCTGGGGGCTGCGCCTGCTCGCACTGCTCATCGTCGCCGCTGGCGGAGTGCTGGCGTGGTGGGTGTCCACGCTGGGAAGCATTGGCGCTTACTGACCGCGCCTTTCGCGCGGCCAGCGCCCCAGCACGTCGTAGCGTCCCGTTCCCAGCACCGAGTGCACCAGCGCGAAGCCGCGCACCGGCCAGTGCAGCGGAGTGAATGTGGCGGGCGGGGTCAGCGTCTCGGCGCGGCGTCCGAGCGTGACATGGGGGGCGTAGGGACGGGAATCGAACGGCAGGCCGCGCAGCGCTGCCAGCGTGGCCAACCTTGTGTGCAGATCACGCAGCCCCGGAGGAACTTGGCTTGGAGCGAGATGCGCGATGCCGCCATGCCGCCAGACGGCGGCGCGGTCCAGCAGCAGATCGAAATCAGTCCATCCATGCGAAACCTCCTCGCCCAGCGCTCGCACCGCCCCAAGCTGATCTGCCTGCACGCCGTCCATGAACAGCAGGGTGAGGTGCAACTTGTTCTCTGGCGTCGCCCTTGCTGGTGGCGCCCACGGCCAAAGTGCTTGATGGCGGGCGAGGCGCTCGCGCATGGCGCCGTCCGGCCACAGGGCGAAGAACAGCCGCAGAGTGGCCGGGCTGGAAGCGGAAGGCAGCATGGTTCGAGTTGACCTGATGGCGGCGCGGGCTTGCAGGCTTGGAGTAAGTTATTTGTGTCCATGCTATTGAATGCCACGTCATGACGACTTCCCGCCGCTCGCCCCGCAGGCCAACTGTGCTGCACAACCCCACCCGCAGGCGCCTGACTCTCGCACTCAGCCTGGCAGCGGGCGGGTCGCACTGGCTCGGCGGGCCGTTGGCGCAGGCTGCCGAGCTGCCGCCACTGCCGCACTACACCCAGCCGGTCGAGGCAAATTCGCCGCTGGTCGGCCGCATTCTGCAGGCGGGCCAGCAATTCATCCCCCCGCAGCAAGTCCTCGACGACTGCGCGCACGCTGCGCTGTGCATGCTGGGCGAACAGCACGACCATCCCGATCATCACGCCGTGCAGGCCTGGATCGTCGCCGCCTTGGCGCAGCGCGGCACGTTGGCTGCGCTGGCGCTGGAGATGGCCGATGCGGGCCTGCGTTTCGACGGCCCGCGCGATGCGCCCGAAGCCGTGGTGCGCGAGCGGCTGCACTGGAACGAGGACGGTTGGCCGTGGACGCTGTACGCCGCGCCGGTGATGGCCGCGGTGCGCGCCGGGGCGCCAGTGGCGGGCGTCAACCTGCCGCAAGCCGGCATGCGCCCCGCTATGCGGCAGGCGCGCTGGGACGCCAGCGTGCCGCCCGCGGTGCGCCAGCGCATCCAGGGCGACGTGGCGGAAAGCCACTGTGGACTGCTGCCCGCCTCGCAGCTTCCGGCGATGGCGCGCATCCAGTTCGCCCGCGACGACAGCATGGCCGCGCACAGCCTGGCACTCACGCGGCCGGGCAAGACCGTGGCGCTGCTCACCGGCAGCTTTCACGCCAATCGCACCCTGGGCATCGCCCTGCATCTGGCCGCGCATGCCGCGCGCACCCCGCCTGGCGTTCCGCGTCCGCTCACGGTCTTCAGCCTGCAGCTGCAAGGTCTTGCGCCCGATACGCAGGCCGAACTCCCGGAGGGCTATGACGCGGTGTGGTTCACCCCCGGCACGCCGCCCATCGACCACTGCGCCGAACTGCGGCAGAGGATGAAAGGCAAGCAAATGCCATGACCTACACCCCTTGCTGTTCCAGCGACGCCCCGGATTTTCCCGTCGAACTGGCCTCGGTGCTGACCTGCCCGGCCTGCGGCGCGGCCAGCCCGCAGACCATGCCCGAAGACGCCTGCCTGTGGTTCTTCACCTGCCCGGCCTGCGGCGCCGAGCTGCGCCCGCTGCCGGGTGACTGCTGCGTGTTCTGCTCGTATGGCAGCGTGCCCTGCCCGCCGGTGCAGCGCCGGCGCAGAATCACGCTTGGCGCTGCACCGCCTGCATGATGCCTTGCAACAAGGCCGCCGGGCTGGGCGGGCAACCTGGGACGGTCACATCCACCGGCAGCACCTCGGCCACCCGGCCGCACACCGCGTAGCCCTGGCTGTGCATACCGCAGCCCGCAGCGCAATCGCCTGCGGCGACCACCAGCCTGGGCTCGGGCATGGCGTCATAGGTGCGACGCAGCGCCAGTTCCATGTGGCGCGACACCGGGCCGGTCACCAA